>NZ_JAQWGB010000063.1 GCF_029238425.1 Flavicella sp. | reverse complement strand
CTTTGGATGATTGTGCCCTAAACTATTGGCTGAAACACCTGCTACAAAGTCTAGATATTCTTTTCCCGAAGTGTCATATACATAACTCCCTTTTGCTCTTGCGATTTCAATGGCAAGTGGATGAGGTGAAGTTTGTGCTTGGTGTTTGAAAAAATCATCAATCATAAGATTGCTTTAGGTTATAAAAACAAATTGGTTTTGATTACCGGCTCATCAATAAAAATATCGTCTCTTTCTAATGGTTTTTCGCTTTCTCTCCAGATAAATCCTTTTAAGAATTTTTTGTCTGCTGGATATTTAGAAGGAGGGTATGTTTTCCCTTCAGGTTTCATTAGGAACTTGATCGATTGTATGCCATTATCCTCCAAACTAAAGAGAATATTACTACAGATCATATTTAAGATGGCAATTAATTTCTTTTCTTCATCTCTAGCATAGTTGATAACTTCTCCGTTTCCTTTGGTAAGCAACGATTCTAGTTGGTTGTCAACGAATTTACCGTACATGTTTTTTCCCTTTATCTGGCTAAAACCTGCAGAGTCTTTTTGAATGATAAAAGCATTTCTTCTGATAAATAAAGAATCCAATTTGCTTGTTTCTAAATTCGAAGTAAGGTGTATGCTGTCTCCCGTAATCTGATTTTCTCCAGACCAAATAACGGGGTGTTTGAACATTTTTGTAATTCCTAGTTTTTGATTGGTATGTAAAGAATCACATTTTCCTCTTAAATCTGACTTGAAAAATTTGACTTTATGATAAGCTCTAATAATTCTTTCATCAGGTTTTCCGGTAATTAATAAGGTGTCACCATGAATGAATAAAGAATCTGCCTCAGCGATAGAAATTGCCATGGCTCTTTTTACAACAAACACAGAATCGTTGTCTTTGAAAAATTCAGCATAACCTCCTTTTACAATCGTTTGATTCACGGTATCGGTCATTACAATATTACCGGTACTAGAAGCAAAACCTTTTTCTTTGTCGCTATAAATGCTGTCGCCTTCAATGATACGGTTGTTGTAATATATTTTCGCATCCTTGGTAAGGCGTGAAATTCCAACTTTTGTATCGTAAAAACCTTGTCTCGCTACGGCAACACTTTCTTTAGTTGTAATAGTAGAAGGGCCGTAAAAATAAGTTTGTCCTGTTTCTGTGTAATAATCTAAATGATTGGATTCTAATTTGTTTTCAGGATTGTGCACCACTACGTTTGTGGTAGCCGTAAAACGTTTTAAATCGGTGGCATACACACCATTTTGACTTTCTAACTGGTTGTTGTCATCGGTAATGGTTGCGAAACAGTCATAAGTCATCTCTTGTGTAACACGATCAAAATGCAGCGTGTCCGTTTCCAAACGCATGCTTGGGTCTTTTAAAACAACATCTCCCCAAGAAATAACTTTCTGGGTATTTCCGTTATAATTGGCATAATTACTTTTCTGGGTAATGGTATCTCCTTGGTTTACAAAAACATCACCATAGGCATGCAATACATTTTTTTCTTGATAAAATAAAGCTTTGTTGCAATCTAAAGTAGCACCTTCATGACTTACTTTCACGTTTCCGTTTAAAATAATGGCTCCTGGATATTTTTTTTGATTCTTATAAGTCTGTTCAGAATTAAGAATCTTAATTTTCTTTTGTTGTGCAGAAACAAAGGAAAAATTGACTGTTAGGATTAGTAAAAAAAGAAGGTGTTTCAAATGAAAATATTTTTTGAACAAAAATAAACAAAAAGAGTTTTGTAGGGCATTTTCGTTGTTAAAATTGCTCTAAAGTATAAAATGGAAATAATAGGCTTGTTATAGGGATTGAAAAACTCCTAGTTGTTTGTTTTTTTGAACATTATCCCAAGGAAAAGCGTGTCCGTTCATTACAATATAAACTCCTTTTTTTAGGGTTTTTACAAAAGCCAAAGCATTTGCAATGTTAAAGGTTGCATCAGAATTCTCAAGAGAGTAGGGGATCATAGCTCCTGTAAGGATAATTGTTTTTTTTAAGTTTTTAGCAGCAATATCCGCAGCTGTGGCAACCATAGTGTCGGTGCCATGTGTGATAATGATTTTATCACTGTGACTTGTAATACAGGCAGAAACAATTTCTTTTCTTTGTTCGGAAGTCATTTCTAAACTATCTACCGCCATTAAATGTTGGATGTCAACTTTTTCCGAGAGGTTCGCAGTTGTTAAAATATGTGGAATATAGCTAGACCCAAAAGAGAGGTTTCCAATCAAAGGATTGTATATTTTGTCAATAGTACCCCCAGTGGTGAAAAGATCAATCTTCTCTATTTTTATTTTTTTCATGATGTAATTTACGCAAAACTTTCTGATTGAATTCTAATTCGGCAAAATGTAATTTTAACAATTGTTGCGGGGTTAAAATTGATTCAAGTTTTTCAAAAGTATTTTTTTTATTGGAAACATACGTTTCTGTGATTTTGATAAAATCATCAGAAAGTGCTTTTGCTTCTTCATCAGAAAGAGATGCTATCGCTCCTTTATTATCAATTTGTTGTTTGATATTTTTAATTTTTACAGAACGTAATTTTCTATTTACTTTTTCATATTCATTGTAAATAGGCCAAAACTTTTCAGCAACCTCTGGAGTCAAATTTAGCTCTGAAGATATATAATTAACTTTCAGTGTTTTGATTTTTTCAAAACTCATGCCTCTGTGTTGAGCGTGAGAACCAACAACACCAGCGATTACAAAGAGAATAAGGATTAATATATGTTTTTTCATAATGTTCTAATTGTCTAAATATAAAGATTCAGGATCTACTTGATCCAGATAATTATTCAATTCATCGTTTGAAATATTTACTTCTACAAGGTCATTCAAGTTTAAATCTGCATCAATACTAGCCACGGAATATGCGTCAATACTCATATGTCCTGCTGCGATGTAAGCTTCAATATCTGTAACTTCCAAAGAGTCAAATGAAATGGTATTCGATTCTTGATAATTGGCAATTCCAAAATACAACAGCAAAGCGGCTGCAACCGAAGAGATCGCATATAAAACACGTAGTTTGCCTTTTTTCTTTTCTTTAGGAATGGCAGCGATAATGCTTTCCTCAAGTTTTTCAAAATAGTTGTCGGGAGTAGTAAACCCAGATCCTTTGGGAAGTTCTTCTTCGTTTATTTTAGTAAAAAGATTGTCAGAAAACTCCTCGAAATAATTTTCAGGAGTTTTAAAACCCGGATTTGTCAATCCTAGATTTTTTAGTGCTTCAATATCTTCTTTATCTTCTTGCTTCATAACTGTTAGACCATAGCCTTTTAAAAAGGTTTAATGTTCTTCAATATGTTGTTTTATTTTTTTTACGGCATGGAAATAGGAAGCTTTTAAGGCTCCTACTGAGGTATCTAATATTTCTGAAATTTCTTCATATTTCAAATTGTCAAAATATTTCATATTAAAAACCAAACGTTGTTTGTGGGGTAATTCTTGAATGGCTTTTTGTAAAATTTCTTGTATCGCAGAACCGTCAAATAAAATATCATCTTGTAAAGAGTGGATAGAGGTAATTTGATATTCATCTATCGATACATTTTTTTCTTTCGCTCTTTTGTTTAAAAATGTGATGGATTCGTTAGTTGCAATCCTATACATCCAAGAAAATAACTTAGAATCTCCTTTGAAGTTTGCAATTCCTTTGTGCACCTTAATAAATGTGTTTTGCAAAACATCATTGGTGTCTTCATGAGAGATCAATATTTTTCTAATGTGCCAATACAAACGTTCCTGATACAAACGAACAAGCTCTCTAAAAGCTTTGTCTTTTGTTTTCGGATCGATGAGCCTATTGATAAATAATTTTTCGTTCTCCACGGATGAATTCAACTTTGAGGAGTGTAAGTTTACGAAATTATTTTTTTACTTGTGGTCTCGATCCAGAATATCCAAACAATCTATTTCTTTTGATCAATTCAGAAATCCCTTCTGGCAACATGGCTTCCCAACCTGCTTTTGATTTGGCAATCATGTCTAAAATAGTTTTAGAGAAAACCGTTAATATTTTAGGATCATAATTTTTGATGTCTACAATTTTTCCATTGTTTTTAAAGAATTTATACAATTCCGTCATTCTTGGGTGAACCACTAGATTCTCACTGGTAATAATTTTCCCAGTGTTTCTATCCTTTAATGGATATGCGTAGATTTTTAAATCTTTGAAATACATTTTTCCAATTGCCTCTAGAATTCCACCACTTAGGGTTCTATAATATTTTTCATCAAAAATATTGATCAAACTTTCAAGTCCAAGAGCTAGTCCCATTCTCGATTTGGTAAATTCACTAAAGTATTCTACCAGTTTGTAATACTCTTGGAAATTTGAAATCATTACATTTTGTCCTAATGAACATAGTAATTCCGCTCTATCTAGGAAATCACGTTCGTTGATTTTTCCTTCAGAACGTAAGTTAGCAAGGGTGATTTCAAATATGATTTGTGTATTTTCTTTTTCTACTTTATTTTCTTTGAAAAATAACTCACGTGCATTTTCATAGATATCCATGTTTACTTTAGTAACCGGTCTAAAGCTACCTCTTAATGCTAGGATGTTCTTTTTGTATAAAACACTTGCTGGCAATAAGTTGACACCGCTAGAGTCAAACATTACCGCATTGGTCATGTCGTTTTTAACCAATTGTAAACTCATCAACCTGTTGTCTACATACATAAACCTTGGTCCAGAAAAATTGATCATATCAATCTCTAGTTGGTCTTTATGCAAATTATCATACAAAGAAATTAATAAATCCTTTGGATTGTCATTCATATAAAAGGCACCATGAATCAAATTTACTCCCAATTTACCAAGTGTTTCTTGCTGTAAAGTAGTATCTGTTTCTTTGAAACGTAGGTGTAACACAATTTCGTTATAATCTTCTAAAGGATCTAGTTGAAATCTGATTCCAACCCAACCATGACCTTTGAATTTTTTAGCAAAATCAATCGTTGTAACTGTATTGGCGTAACTAAAGAAAAATTTATCAGGATGTTTTTCTCTACTCAATCGATCCTCGATCAAGCGGATCTCATGGTGTAACATTTTTTTCAATCGCCCTTCCGTCACATATCTTTTATCGTCTTCCATACCATAAATGGCATCAGAGAAATCTTTGTCGTAAGCACTCATTGCTTTGGCAATCGTTCCAGAAGAACCTCCAGCTCTAAAGAAGTTTCGAACCGTTTCTTGACCCGCTCCAATTTCAGAAAAAGTACCGTAAATATTGTGATTTAAATTGATTCTTAGAGCTTTCCCTTTTGTAGTCGGGGTGTTGCTCATTTCTTTATCTCCTTTAAGTGTTACAGCCATATAGATAAATAGGTTTGTTTATGTTACACAAATATAGTAATTATGCAGTATTATTGATTGCTCAATGCTTATTTTTGTTAGAGAAGATTTACAAATAATTTTTAGCTTTTATGTCTGCAGAAAAAATTAAAATAACATTTCTAGGAACAGGTACTTCACAGGGAGTTCCAATGTTGCTTTCTGACGAAGAAGTAAATTTATCTAAGGACAAAAAAGACAAGCGTTTACGTTCTTCGGTATTATTCACTTGGAAAGGAAAAAATGTACTTATTGATTGTGGACCAGATTTTAGGTATCAGATGTTGCGTGCAGATGTAAAATCAATTGAAGCTATATTATTTACCCATGAGCATTCAGATCATATTGCGGGATTGGATGAAATACGACCTTATTGTTACAAACAAGGTGCTGTACATATTTATGCCAAGGATAGGGTTATGGAATCTTTGGAAAGGCGTTATGAATATATTTTCGCTAAAGAAAACAGGTACCCAGGTGCGGCTCAAATCATAGAAAATGTGATTGATGATGCTCCGTTTGAGTTGCTAGAAACTTCTATCATTCCTATCAATGTAATGCATGGTAGTTTGGAGATTTTTGGATATAGAATAGGGGATGTGGCTTATTTAACAGATGTAAAAACCATTGCCGCTTCAGAAAGAGAAAAATTAAAAAACCTTGATATTTTGGTCATCAGTGCCTTACGAATCAATGCGCATCCTACGCATTTGAATCTTGAGGAAGCCTTGCAGATGATTTCAGAATTGAAACCGAAAAAAGCTTATTTAACCCATATCAGTCATCGATTAGGATTTCATGAAGAGGTATCTAAATCTTTGCCAGAAAATGTGTTTTTAGCCTATGATGGTTTAGAAGTACAGCAAGATTGATTTACAGTCTTTCGTCTATCCAAGCTTTGAAATCATAAAAATTTTGTGGATGTACTCCATGTCCTACAGGATATTCCTTGAAAACATTAGAAATACCTTTGTCGTTTAAGTATACAGGTGCTTTTCTAGCCCATTCCACTGGTATTACTTGATCCACACTTCCATGAGAACAGAAATATTGAGTGGTTGTTGTTGCAGATGTATCTGCTATTAAATCTTCATTCAAATATCCGCTTAAGGCAACCACATAGGGTATTTTGTTTGTGTTCAAAGAAAGCCCATAACTTAAAATGGCACCTTGACTAAATCCTACAACAAACAATTTATCAGTGTCCACAGCATGATTTGCAGTAAACTCATCAATAAAATTAGAAATTTGATCTAAAGAAGTTCTAGCTTCGTCTAAATCAGAAAATTTGTTTTGATCCGCATCAAAATTGATGCTATACCATGCAAAACTATTATAACCTAATTCTAAAGGTGCTCTTAAACTAACAATATGCAAGTTATCTGGCAGTTCCGAAGCAAATGAAAATAAATCCATTTCATTACTTCCATAACCATGTATTAAAATTAACAACGGAGCCGGTTGGTCAGAAGTTACAATAGGAGCTCTTTCTACAAAATGTAAATTGGTATTCATGTGTGTTTGCCTGGTATTATTTATTTAAAACTAATTGCCCTTTTGCGTAGATTCCATAGGCTTTTCCTTTTACTGTTTTGTCCAAAAATATGGAGTTTTTAGAAGTAGAAAGAATGTCTTTGAGTGCAAAAGTAGTTTCTTTTTTATCTGTAAATAGTGAGATGTTTGCGGGTTTCCCTTCTTCGATCGTTTCTTGGTCAATTCCAAAAACAGCTTTAGGTCCAGTTGTCAAAGCATCAATGATAGTTTCAGTCTCTAAAACTGTTTGAAGACTTCCGAATAGGTTTTCAAGTCCAATCGTTCCAAACTCCGCATTGTTGAATTCTACTTTTTTATTTTCGATGTCGATAGGGTTGTGGTCAGAGGTGATGCAATCAATCGTTCCATCTTTTACACCTTCTATCAAAGCAAGTCTGTCTTCTTCCGCTCTTAAAGGAGGTAGTACTTTGGTGTTGCCATTAAACCCTTTTAGCTCTACATCTGTCAAGGTCAAATGATGTGTTGTAACGCTACAAGTAACCTTTAGGTTTTTCTTTTTGGCTTCTCTGATTAGCTCTACAGATTTTTTAGAGCTTACGGTTGGGATGTGTAATTTTCCTCCCGTATATTCTAGCAAAGAAATATCTCTGGTAATCTGCATTTCTTCGGCCAAACCTGGAATTCCTTTCAAACCTAATAAGGTACTGTTCAAACCTTCGTGGGCAATTCCTTCTCCGCCGATGGCATTGTTTAGTGGGAAACTTAGAACAAGTCCGTCAAAGTTTTGCGCATATTGCAAAGCCACCTTCATCAAATTGTCATTTTCAATAGCCTTGTTATAATCCCCAAAAGCAACGGCACCAGCCGCTTTCATATCATATAATTCTGCCATTTCAACTCCTTTAGAATTTCTGGTCAAACTAGCGATAGGATATAAGTTGGTTGCTTTCAAAGCACTCAAGTTTTTCAAATAAGCAATAGAGGCTTTGGTGTCTAAATAAGGATTGGTATTAGAGTTTACGGCTACCTCTGTAAAACCAGATTTTGCAGCGGTATCTAATCCGTTAGATAAATTCTCACGTTCTTCATATCCAGGTTCTCCAAAAGAAACTGAAGAGTCAAACCATCCGTTTGAAATTTGAAGATTTTCTAAGGAGATTTCCTCACAGTCGTTTGGACAATCTATAGAATCTGCTATTTGAGTAAATGTATTATTCTGAATTAAAACATCTTTTGTTTGCTTGTGAAACTTACTGTTTTTATCAAAAATGGTTGCAGATTTTAATAGGATGTTCATTGAGAATTATATTTTAATTTTTCACACAAAATTGC
>NZ_JAQWGB010000154.1 GCF_029238425.1 Flavicella sp. | reverse complement strand
AATAAATACTTAGACTGGAAGTAAAAAGCTTTTATTTAAGAGCTTGATTCGTGTTTCTGAAATATTTCTCTAAAACGAGAATTGAAATTAAGTCTTCTCGCTTTTTGTTTTGAAACTGTTTGGTGTAAGCATTGGCGTTTTTTATGATTTCCTCTGCGGCTTCAATATGTGTAGCATAATATGTTAGTTTTTCGTCTAAGTCAGAAAAATCATCTTTAATTTCAACATAGTGGACTCCACCAATAAGTTTCCCTTCCATAAACCATGTTTCATATTTAGGTTTTGTGCTTACAGCTAAAGAATTGGAAGACATCACATACTTTAAATTGGTCGCTACATCGTTACCTTCCCAGCATAAAATGAATTTGTATTTCAATTGCTTGTAAACAGGTACAAAATCAACCTTCCATTGGTTGTCTCTAAAATCATTAGTTTGACCAGTATCACAAAGTGGATTTTCAAAATGTTTTTCTAAAAAAAGAATACGTATTCTTTTTGGGTCACCCAAAATA
This sequence comes from Flavicella sp., assembly GCF_029238425.1. Taxonomy (GTDB): domain Bacteria; phylum Bacteroidota; class Bacteroidia; order Flavobacteriales; family Flavobacteriaceae; genus Flavicella. The sequence goes on along the minus strand of NZ_JAQWGB010000154.1, from coordinate 1,938 downwards.
CCACGACCAATTAAAATATCTTTTTTAGATTCATAAGAGTTGTAATCTTTTATGAAATTGAAATGACGAATTTTGTCCAGGTTTAAAACTACAGAATTATTATTGTCAGTTACGGGTCTGCTTTTTACAATTGCAGGACTCGAAGGGGAGTGAGTAATATCTCCAAAAACAGGTTCCAACAATAGGTTGTTGTCAAAAAAACGAAGGTATTCCAAACTGTCAAAATAATATACACTCGCATCCTCTTTACGATTTAGTTCTTTTATTTTTTTAGTGTTTTCACCAAGTAGATTCTTTGAGTTTAGGTTGCAGTAATAATTTACACGATTGTTTATGTAAGCTTGATGTTCTTTAGTATTGAATTTTTTTTGAAGATGTTTAACGTACCAGTCATTATACCATTTAGGTATGGAATGTATAAGGTTGGTACGAATGTAGTAAAACAATTTTACGTTTTTATACCCTAATAAAAAGTCGATGAAAGTATCCAATGAATTATGAAAGTTTGACCTGAAATATTACAAATGTACTTAATAATTATTACGAAATTTTAGATCCTCAAGATAAAGTACATCTTTAGCAATAATCAACATTAATATGTAACTTTGCGCTCATTAAATTTTGAAGATGAACGATCCAAAGAGAATTACCATTACTGCAGCATTGCCATATACAAACGGACCTGTACATATAGGCCATTTGGCTGGTGTTTATGTACCTGCAGATATTTATGCAAGATATTTACGAGGAAAAGGAAAAGATGTTGCTTTTGTTTGTGGTTCTGATGAGCATGGAGTGCCTATCACGATTACAGCGAAAAAAGAAGGAGTTTCTCCTCAGGATGTTGTGGATAAGTACAATGGAATCATAAAAAAATCATTTCAAGATTTCGGAATTACTTTCGATAATTATTCTCGTACTTCAGCTCCAATTCACCATGAAACAGCTTCTGAATTTTTTAAAGATTTAGATGCAAAAGGAGAGTTTGTAGAAAAAGTTGAAGAACAATTGTATGATGCTGAAGAAAAACAATTTTTAGCAGATCGTTTTGTAATTGGTACTTGTCCTAAATGTGGGAATGAGGAAAGTTATGGGGATCAATGTGAAAAATGTGGAACCTCGCATAATGCAACAGATTTAATCAATCCTAAATCAGCAATTACCGGCAACGTTCCTTCGTTAAAAGAAACAAAACATTGGTTTTTACCACTAGATAAACATGAAGCTTTTTTAAGAGAGTGGATATTAGAAGGTCATAAAAAGGATTGGAAATCTAATGTATACGGGCAAGTAAAATCTTGGATTGATGATGGCTTACGCCCAAGAGCTGTAACCAGAGATTTAGATTGGGGAATTCCTGTTCCAGCAGAAGGTGGTGAAGGAAAAGTATTGTACGTTTGGTTCGATGCTCCTATTGGATATATTTCTTCTACCAAAGAGTGGGCAGCCAGAGAAGGGAAAGATTGGGAACCTTATTGGAAGGACAAGGACACCAAATTGGTGCATTTTATAGGTAAAGATAATATCGTATTTCACTGTATTATTTTTCCTGCAATGCTAAAAGCACAAGGAGATTATATTTTGCCTGATAACGTGCCTGCAAATGAGTTTTTGAACTTAGAAGGAAATAAACTATCAACTTCTAAAAACTGGGCGGTTTGGTTGCATGAATATTTAGAAGAATTTCCAGACAAGCAAGATGTGTTGCGATATGCTTTAACAGCAAGTGCTCCAGAAACAAAAGACAATGACTTTACTTGGAAAGATTTTCAGGCGCGTAACAACAATGAATTGGTGGCGATTTTTGGAAACTTTATCAATAGAGTAGTTGTATTGACAAATAAATATTATGATGGAATAGTTCCTACGCCAAATGAATTTACGGAAGTAGACGAACAGACTTTGGAACAATTAAAGGCCTATCCACAAATTATTTCT
>NZ_JAQWGB010000149.1 GCF_029238425.1 Flavicella sp. | reverse complement strand
CTATAAGCTTCTTTGTTATCTCCTAAAGGCTTTACTCTAAGCAGCAATTGACTTGGATTGATACGTTCTAAAAACAAAGTGATTCGCTCATAGGCTTGCAGTCGAACTGGCAATGTTGCTTTTCTGTTTTCTTGCAAGAGGTTGAACTTTCTTCGATTGTTTTCGTTTTTAAAATGTGCATTGAAAAAATAATAAGCAATACCTCCTGTAATGATGGCCGGAAGAATTGATAAAGCAAGTGTTGTAAAGTCCATTTTATTCTTGTGAATTTATATAAGAGGAACGAATTTAATCATTTTTTTAAAATAGCGAATATGTAGATAACTTTTATTGTTTTAATAGAGCTTAAAACTTATTTTTGATGCTTGTAGTAGAGATACTTTTTTATTAAAATTCAAAAGAAATTAGTTTGGCAGATTATTTAGAAGGATTGAATCCATCGCAAAAAGCAGCAGTTTTACAAACCAAAGGACCTATGATTATCATTGCAGGTGCAGGTTCAGGAAAAACGAGAGTGCTTACCTATAGGATTGCCCATTTGATGAAGAGTGGTGTTGATGCATTTAATATTTTGAATTTGACTTTTACCAATAAAGCAGCACGTGAAATGAAAGAACGTATTGCTAGTGTGGTTGGACAAAGTGAGGCTAAAAATCTATGGATGGGTACTTTTCACTCGGTATTTGCTAGGATTTTAAGATCGGAATCAGACAAACTAGGATATCCTTCAAATTTTACCATTTATGATTCACAGGATTCTGTAAAACTTATAGGCTCTATCATCAAAGAGTTGCAATTAGATAAAGAACGCTACAAGGCAAAGCAAGTATTGAGTAGGATTTCTCAGTTTAAAAACAGCTTGATTACCGTAAAAGCTTATTTTAATAATACAGATTTAAAAGAAGCAGATACCATGGCAAGTCGACCTAAAATGGGGGAGATTTATAAGGCCTATGTTGAGCGTTGTTTTAAATCAGGAGCAATGGATTTTGACGATTTGTTGTTGAGAACGAATGAATTATTATCTCGTTTTCCTGATGTATTGGCAAAATACCAAGACCGTTTCCGATATGTGATGGTGGATGAGTACCAAGATACCAACCATTCTCAATATCTTATTGTGCGTGCTTTAGCAGATAGGTTTCAAAATATCTGTGTGGTTGGAGATGATTCTCAGAGTATTTACGCCTTCCGTGGTGCGAATATCAACAATATCTTGAATTTCCAAAAGCACTATACCGATGTTAAAACATTTAAACTAGAGCAAAATTATAGATCTTCTAAAAATATTGTAGAAGCTGCGAATAGCGTCATCGACAAAAATAAAACCAAATTAGATAAAGAAATTTTTACCGAAAATGCGGATGGACCAAAGGTAAAAGTAATGCGAACGATTTCTGATGGTGAAGAAGGAAGATGGGTGGCCAATTCGATCTTTGAAAACAAAATGAATCATCAATTGACAAATGATAAGTTTTGTATTCTGTATAGAACCAATGCTCAATCAAGAGCGATGGAGGATGCCTTGAGAAAGAAAAGAATTGCCTACAAAATTTATGGAGGTACTTCCTTTTATCAACGTAAGGAGATCAAAGATGTATTGTCTTATTTAAGAGTGCTTATCAATCCAAAAGATGATATAGCATTGACAAGAATCATCAATTACCCTGCAAGAGGTATTGGCGCAACAACGATAGATAAGTTAACAATTGCAGCAAATCATTATAACAAATCAATATTTGAAATAGTTGCTCATATTGATAAATTGGATATCAAAATTAATGCTGGAACCAAAACGAAGTTGAAAAATTTCGCCAATATGATTCAGGCGCTTTCTATCAATGCTCAAAAAGTTAATGCCTTTGAAATTGCAGATCAGGTAGTGAAGCAAATTCAAATTGTAAAAGATTTAGAAGCAGATGGTACTCCTGAAGGGATCAGTAAGGTTGAAAATGTGCAAGAGTTGTTGAATGGTATCCAGTATTTTGTAGATGATGCTAAGGAAAAGGAACAAGAAGATTCGTTGGCTGTGTTTTTAGAAGATGTCGCTTTGAAATCTGATTTAGATAGTGATAAAGAGGATGATGAGCCGATGGTTTCCTTAATGACGATTCACTTGGCAAAAGGGTTAGAATATCCTTATGTGTATATTGTGGGATTAGAGGAATCTTTATTTCCTTCTGCCATGAGTATGAATACGAGAAGTGAGTTAGAGGAGGAGCGTAGATTGTTTTATGTAGCGTTGACAAGAGCAGAACATCAGGCGTATTTAAGTTTTGCCCAAACAAGATATCGTTGGGGGAAACTAACAGATGGGGAACCAAGTAGATTCTTAGAAGAAATAGATCCTGCGTATTTAGAATATTTAACACCCAAAAAATTGGCGCCACGAACAAATAATTTTGTGGATAGCAGTTTGTTTGAAGATGATGTCCCTAAAGATAAAATAAGATTTAGAAAACCAATTCCTAGAAAATCAGCTAGTGTAAGAACAGCGAAACCAAGTGTGTTAAAGAAACCATTGGTAGCACCGAAAAATATGAAGCCCGTATCAAAAGTTGCAACGAGAGCTGGAGGTGTATCAGATGCCAAAATTGCAGTTGGGACAAAAGTAGAACATATTCGTTTTGGTCAAGGAGAGGTGATGAAATTAGAAGGAGTTGGTGGAGACGCTAAAGCTGAAATTAAATTTGAAAAGGAAGGAATGAAAAAGTTGATTCTGAAATTTGCGAAATTAAATGTCGTGGGGTAAATATCAGTAATTAGGAGTACTTGCATTCTGTGAAATTAGTTGTAGATTTATAAAAGAATAATTTAGCATTGAAAATAAATATTGCCATGAGAATATTATCAGCCTTATTATTACTTGTTCTTATAAGTTCATGTGAAACTCCAAAAGAAGAAGTGACGGTTATAAAAACGAATTTTGAAAAACGTTATGTTTCCAATCCGAGTATGGAGAATTTGGAATTAGGAGCTACCTATCTTCCGGTTTATTCTCATGTGTATCAGATGCACGGAAATAATAATTTGTATTTAACAATTACCACAAGTTTGAGAAATACGTCTGCTACAGAATCTTTATATATTTTAAAAGCGGATTATTACGATACTGCTGGGAAAAAAATAAGAGAATATTTAAAAAAGCCTATTGAACTAAAACCTTTAGAAACGGTTGAGATAATAATTGATCAAGTGGATAGAGAAGGCGGTTCAGGTGCTAATTTTATTTTTGATTGGGCTATTAAAGACAAAAGAAATTTGCCGTTGTTTGAGGCTGTTATGATTTCAACTTATGGACAACAAGGGGTCTCTTTTACAACCAACGGAACTCAAATTTATAAATAATAGTGGCAGAGGTATTAAGTGCTATATTGTTATTAATTGCGGTGATAGATCCAATGGGGTCTGTACCTGTTTATTTGGAAGCAACCAAACATTTTGATGCAGGTAAAAGAAGAAAAATTGCTATCAATTCTTCATTGATTGCTTTTTTTGTACTCTTCTTTTTTATTGTAGTCGGACAAATTATTTTAGATGGAATGGAGATTAGTCTAGAAGCTTTTCAAATTTCAGGCGGGGTTATATTATTCCTGTTTGCTATTTCAATGGTGTTGGGAGAAAGTAAGCCAGAGTCGGAAATGAGTTTGATTACGGATTATAAAAAAGTCACCATATTTCCAGTAGCCTTGCCTTCTATAGCATCACCAGGAGCTATTTTGGCTGTTGTGTTGATGACAGATAATACACTATATTCCATCACGCAACAAATTGTTACGATTGTAGAATTGGCCCTTGTTGTTGGAATTACTTGTTTGGTTTTATTAGTCTCAAACAAAGTGCAAAAAAGAATAGGAGAAGGAGGAATCATCGTAATCAGTAAGGTGATGGGCTTGATCTTATCAGCCTATGCAGCTCAGAGTATTTTGAGCGGTATCAAAGCTTTTTTTATGAGTTAGAAGAATCTAACAACTGGGATTGATTGCCTAGGATTTATTTCTTACATTTAAGTTTACTAACTAAATTGATATTATTATGTACAGTTCGAAAATAACGGGACTTGGTTTTTATGTTCCTGAAAATATCGTGACGAATGATGATTTGTCTAAAATGATGGATACCAATGATGAATGGATCCAGGAACGTACAGGAATTAAAGAACGACGTTGGATCAAGGAAGGATCTGGTGATTCTACCTCAGTAATGGGAGCCAAAGCTGCTAGAAAGGCAATTGAGCGAGCTGGATTGACAAAGGATGATATCGATTTTATAGTATTTGCAACCTTAAGTCCAGATATGTATTTTCCGGGTGGAGGTGTTGAAATTCAAGAGATGTTAGAGATGCCTACGATTGGTGCTTTGGATGTTAGAAATCAATGTTCTGGTTTTGTTTATGCTATGTCTGTGGCAGATCAGTTTATAAAAACAGGAATGTATAAAAATATTTTGGTCATTGGATCAGAGAATCACTCTGGTGGACTGGATAAAACCACGCGAGGTAGAAATGTTTCTGTGATTTTTGGAGATGGTGCAGGTGCTGTCGTTTTAAGTAGAAGTGAAGAAGAAGGAAAGGGAATTTTATCCACACATTTACATTCTGAAGGAAAGCATGCCAAAGAGTTAGTGCTGGAAGGACCAAGTACGGGGAGATGGGTTCCTGAGATCATAGAAAATAATGATCCGGATGATATTTCTTATTATCCTTATATGAATGGTCAGTTTGTTTTCAAGCATGCTGTAACGCGTTTTTCTGAGGCTATTTTAGAAGGCCTTGAAAAGAATGGATTAAAGCCTGACGATATAGATTTGTTAGTGCCGCATCAAGCAAACTTACGTATTGCCCAATTCATCCAGAAAAAGTTTAAATTGAATGACGATCAAGTGTATAACAATATCATGTATTACGGGAATACAACTGCAGCTTCGGTTGTAATTGCATTGAGTGAAGCCTGGGAAAAAGGTAAAATTAAAGATAACGACTTGGTAGTTCTGGCTGCTTTTGGAAGTGGATTTACCTGGGGGTCTGTTTTTATAAGGTGGTAATAAGTAGTGAGACTTCGACAAGCTCAGCCTCCAACGGATGTACCCTGAGCCTTTCTAAGGGTAATTGGTTTACTTGAACTTATTTTCTTTCAAAATAAAACTTTCTCCTAGATATACTTTTCTTACAGTAGGATCATCGGCAAGTTCTTTCGGTGTTCCTTCTTTTAAAATACCTCCTTCATACATCAAATAAGTTTTATCAGTAATGGCGAGTGTTGCTTGTACATCATGATCGGTAATTAGGATTCCGATGTTTCTGTTTTTCAATTGTGCCACAATACTTTGAATGTCTTCTACGGCAATAGGATCAACTCCTGCAAACGGTTCATCTAATAAAATAAATTTAGGGTCAGATGCCAAACATCGCGCAATTTCTGTACGCCTTCTCTCTCCACCTGAAAGCAAGTCTCCTCTGTTTTTTCTAACATGACCTAAACTGAACTCTTCTATAAGACTTTCTAGTTTCTCGTTTTCTTCTTTTTTTGTTCTTCCTGTAAATTGCAGTACGGATCGGATATTGTCTTCAACCGAAAGTTTTCTAAATACAGAAGCTTCTTGTGCCAAGTAACCCACACCATGCTGTGCTCTTTTGTACATTGGGAATTCAGTAACTTCAAGATCGTCTAAAAATATTTTCCCGAAATTTGGCTGCACCATTCCTACAATCATGTAAAAAGAAGTTGTTTTACCTGCTCCATTCGGACCTAATAAACCAATGATTTCTCCTTGGTTCACTTCAAGGGAAATACCTTTTACAACTTTTCTGTTACCGTATAGTTTTTGAATGTTTTCAGCTCTAAGTTTCATAAAAGAGAAATAAATTTTGTTATGCTTGTTCTTGTTTTTTTACTACAAATCTAGATACGTGGATACTTACTTCGTATAATATCAACACGGGAATAGAAACAATTATTTGACTGGCAACATCCGGAGGTGTAATCACAGCAGATAATAAAAGTACAACTACTAAAGCATGTTTTCTATATGTTTTCAAAAATTCTGGTGTGATCAATCCTAATTTTGTCAAGAAAAATATCAAAACAGGAAGTTCAAATACAACAGAAACTCCAAGTATGGTGTTTGTAACCATAGATATATAGGAGGATAAGGTAAAGTTATTTTGAATAGTGTCTGTAATTTCAAAATGATAGAAAAAATAAACAGACATCGGGACAATCACATAAAAACTAAAAGCTACTCCTGTGAAAAATAGGATAGAGGTGATGAATAAGAACCCTTTAGATTTTTTTATTTCGCTATCGTGCAATCCAGGAGCAATAAATTTCCACATCTCCCAAAGTATATAGGGAAAGGAAATGATCAAACCTAAAATCAACGAAGTCCATATAGCATTCATCAGCTGATTGGTCATAGAAAGACTTTGTAGTTTTTGAGGGAATTTAACACCACAAAAATCACTATCAATTCCTATGGAACTAAACACTTGGCAAAACCATTGATACGTAACAAAATTTGTATCTAAATGTGCTAATAGAAATCCATCATACACTTCCTTTTTAAAAACAAAAAGGATGATACCAAATATAAAAATTGCTGCAGTCGATCTTACTAAATGCCATCTTAATTCTTCAAGATGGGATAAAAATGACATTTGGTTTTTTTCTTCACTCATGAATTTAATAATTTGTGCGTACTATGATTTTAAAATATTCCTTCTTTGATAAGATCGTGTAAATGAATGATTCCAATATATTCTTTTTTATCATTCAAAACCAATACTTGTGTAATACCAAAATTCTCTAAAGTATTCAAAGCATCAATTGCCATAGCATCCGCATCCAAAGTTTTTGGATTTGTCGACATGATGTCTTTTGCTTTTAATTGAGAAATATCACTGTGTTTTTCTAACATTCTACGGATATCTCCATCCGTAATCATTCCAGAAATAACTCCGTTGTCTAAAACGGCGGCAGCACCCAATCTTTTTTTAGAGATTTCTATAATCACATCTTTCACATTCGTTTCTGGAGTAACAGCTGGCACAGTATCAGTATTTACCAAATCATTAACTCTTAAATACAAACGTTTTCCTAGAGCTCCTCCTGGATGGTATTTTGCGAAATCTTTACTTGAGAAATCTTTTAGATCTAGCAAACATATAGCCAAAGCATCTCCCATAACCAATTGAGCAGTAGTACTTGTAGTGGGCGCAAGATTGTTAGGACAAGCTTCTTTTTCAACGGCACAATTCAATACAAAATCTGCATTGGTTGCTAAAAAAGAATCAGGATTACCCGTTAAGGCAATTATTTTATTTCCATAGTTTTGAATGAAAGGAACCAAGACTTTTATCTCAGGCGTATTACCACTTTTCGAGATACAAATGACAGTATCTTCTTCCTGAATATTTCCAAGATCTCCATGGATTGCATCAGCAGCGTGCATAAAGATAGCTGGCGTACCTGTAGAGTTCATTGTAGCCACAATTTTGTTCGCAATAATGGCACTTTTACCAATACCTGTAATAATTACCCTTCCTTTAGAATTAAATATGAAATTTACTGCCTTTTCAAAATCAGAATTGATTAATTTTTTTAAATTCGCTATCGCTTTACTTTCTATGTCAATAGTAAGCAAGGCTTTGTCAATAATTGTATTCGTGTTTTTCAAAAGTTTTAATTTTGTAGAATAAAAAAAAGTGATACCTTTATTTGCAAATGTATCTAAAAATAGATTAGGAAAGGTAATGAATAGAAAGGAAATTGACTTGCATGGTCCTTTAAAAAAGTTTTTCGGATTTTCAAAATTCAAGGGCTTACAGGAAGATGTAATTAGAAGTATAGTTGCTGGAGATAACACTTTTGCAATTATGCCAACAGGAGGAGGGAAATCATTGTGTTATCAGTTACCAGCCTTGATGAAAGAAGGAACAGCAATCGTGGTTTCTCCACTGATTGCTTTGATGAAAAATCAAGTGGATGCGATTCGTGGAATTTCTGAAAATGATGGAATTGCACATGTATTGAATTCTTCATTAAATAAAACTGAAATAACAAGGGTTAAAACAGATATTGAGAACGGATTGACCAAGTTGTTATACGTAGCTCCAGAATCGTTGATAAAAGAAGAATATGTTGAGTTTTTAAAATCTCAAACAATATCATTTGTAGCGATTGATGAGGCACATTGTATATCAGAATGGGGACACGACTTTAGACCGGAATACAGAAATCTTCGAAATATTATAAAAAACATTGATAATGTACCTGTAATCGGTTTGACTGCAACAGCGACTGAAAAGGTGCAAGAAGATATTTTAAAAACATTAGGTATTTCTGATGCAAATAGGTTCAAAGCTTCGTTTAATAGACCCAATTTGTTTTATGATGTAAGACCCAAAACGAATGATATTTATAGTGATATGATTCGTTTTGTTCGTGGGTACCAAGGGAAATCAGGTGTGATTTATTGCTTGAGTAGAAAAAAGGTAGAAGAAGTTGCTCAAATTCTTCAAGTGAATGGTGTCAAAGCAATGCCTTATCACGCAGGGTTGGATGCTAAAACCAGAGCAAAACATCAGGATATGTTTTTGATGGAAGATACGGATGTGATTGTAGCAACCATAGCTTTTGGAATGGGGATAGATAAACCTGATGTGCGTTTTGTGATTCACCATGATATACCAAAAAGTTTAGAAAGTTATTACCAAGAAACAGGTAGAGCAGGTAGAGATGATGGTGAAGGGTATTGTTTGGCCTACTACTCGTATAAAGATATTGAGAAGCTAGAGAAATTTATGTCTAGCAAGCCAGTGGCAGAGCAGGAAATTGGACATGCTTTGTTACAAGAAGTTGTAGGCTATGCTGAGACTTCAATGAGTAGACGAAAGTATTTATTGCATTATTTCGGAGAAGAATTTGATGAGGTAAATGGTTTGGGTGCTGATATGGATGATAATACGAGAACTCCAAAACCAAAAGTAGAGGCTGGAGAAGAAGTAAAGATATTATTATCTGTTGTAAGAGATTCAAAAGAAAAATACAAAGCAAAAGATATAGTGGCAACCTTGATAGGAAAGGAGAATGCCATGTTGAATTCCCATAAAACACCTGAAAGACCATTTTTTGGTGTCGGTAAAAACCACAAGGCGGATTATTGGATGGCTTTGATCAGACAAACTTTTGTTGTTGATCTATTAAAAAAAGAGATAGAACAATACGGCGTTCTTAAAATGACAGAATCGGGTCATGATTTTATAGCAAATCCACGTTCGTTTATGATGACCGCTGATCATACTTATACACACACAGAAAATGTGGGGGAAGGAGTTGTAAACTCTAAAGCTCAAGGTGGAGTAAGCGATCAGAAGTTGATGGGTATTTTAAAAGACTTGAGAAAAAAAGTAGCGAAGAAAAAAGGAGTTCCTCCTTTTGCTATTTTTCAAGACCCAAGTTTAGAAGCCATGGCCTTAAGATATCCAATAACAATTGAGGAGTTGTCTAATGTGCATGGTGTGGGTGATGGAAAAGCAAGAAAGTTTGGAAAAGATTTTATTGCTGTTATTGAAGCCTATGTAAGTGAAAATGACATTGTTCGTCCAGATGATTTAATCGTCAAAGGAACAGGTGTTAAGTCTGGTTTGAAATTATACATTATTCAAAATACGGATAGAAAATTATCTCTAGAAGATATTTCTAAATCAAAAGGTTTAGAGATGGATCAATTGATAAAAGAGATAGAAACTATTGTGTATTCAGGTACAAAATTGGATATTTCTTATTGTATTGATGATATATTAGATGAGGACCAACAAGAAGAAATTATGGAGTACTTTATGGATTCTGAGACAGATGATATACAGGCTGCCATGGATGAATTTGATGGTGATTATGAAGAGGAGGATATGCGTTTGATGCGTATTAAATTTTTAAGCGAAGTAGCGAATTGATACTTTGTAAAATTGGAAAAAGAAATTAAGAGTATGGAAGAAAATCAAAGCTTGTCTTTAGAAGAAATAGAAAAAATAAGCACCAAGGAAGGTTTAAAAGAACTGCTTGCTCAGAAAGGTGGAAAGTATAAAACAATACTTGATAGCATAGCATATGAGGAAGAACTAAAAAAGCTTCAAGTTGAGTTGGTGAAATTCCAACAATGGGTTGCTAAAAATAACAAGAGAGTTGCGGTAATTTTTGAAGGAAGAGATGCCGCTGGTAAAGGAGGGGCTATTAGAAGGTTTATGGAACATTTAAGTCCAAGAACGTCTCGATTAGTTGCCTTGAATAAACCTACGGATATAGAACGTGGTCAGTGGTATTTTATGCGTTATATCAAAGAATTACCAAATCCTGGTGAAATCGTGTTTTTTGATAGAAGTTGGTACAACCGTGCTGTAGTAGAACCTGTAATGGGGTTTTGTGACGACAATCAATATAACGAGTTTATGTCTCAGGTGCCAGAATTTGAACACATGCTTTATGAAGATGGTTTGATCATTATTAAGTTCTGGTTGTCTATCTCAAAAGATGAACAAGAAAAGAGATTTAATTCCAGAATGAAAAATCCATTGAAACGATGGAAATTTAGTCCTGTGGATCAAAAAGGACAAGAATTGTGGGATAAATATTCTCATTTTAAGGAACAAATGTATAGTAAAACGCATACGAGTTATAGTCCTTGGGTGATTGTAAAAACAAACAACAAAGAGGTTGCCAGGTTGGAATGTATCAGGTATGTATTATCTAAGTTTGAGTATGACGGAAAAGATTTCTCTGAAACAAGTTTGTTTCCAGATCCAAATGTAATCATGCATTATTTTAGATCGTCCCACTCTATAGATTAAGGGGTTTTTAGAATTTAAGTATTAAAAAATTGAATTGCGAATAAGATGGAAGGAAGCCTAGAAGGAAAACCTGTTATAGACAAATTGAATACCAAAATTGGTATCAAAGGATTGTTGGGGAAAGATGGAATAAATATAGAACGTGCCTTGCGTGTGCATGACTATGAGAAAAAACTGAAGAAACTTCAAGTTCAGTTGATTAAAATGCAAACGGAGGTTATAGAATCGAACCAACGAGTGATTGTTATTTTTGAGGGTAGAGATGCTGCAGGAAAAGGAGGAGCTATTAGAAGAATAACGGAAAGAATCAATCCACGTCATTTTAGAATTGTGGCTTTGAGAAAACCTTCTGAAGAGGAAAGTACTCAGTGGTATTTTCAGCGATATATAAGAAAATTCCCAAAGGCTGGTGAAATAGTTTTTTTCGATAGAAGTTGGTACAATAGAGCCGTTGTTGAACCTGTGAATGGATTCTGTACACAAGAAGAGTATGAGATTTTTATGAGTCAGGTAAATGATTTTGAAAAGATGATTACTCAATCGGGGATAAAACTTGTCAAAATTTATATGTCTATTAATAAAAGAGAGCAGGCAAAACGTTTTGATGAAATCAAGAAAAATCCATTGAAACAATGGAAGATGACTACAGTAGATGAAGTTGCTCAAGGCTTATGGGATGAGTATACAAAGTATAAAACGAAGATGTTTGAAAATACGCCTGAAGATGGAATTCCATGGAAAATAATCAAGGCCAACAGAAAAACATCTGCAAGAATTGGGGCTATAGAATATTTGTTGTCTCAAATATCTTACGATAAGAAACGAGAAGTGTAGCAATGAAATTTAGTAAAGGAGATAAGGTAGCTGTTTTGGATGATGCTATCCGTGGTGTTGTGGTTTCCGTTGATAAAGCTAAGGTTATAATTGAAGATGAGCTTGGGTTTGAATTGACTTATGAAGAACGTCATTTGGTTAAAATTGCCAAGGATCAAAGTGAGCTGTCTAAATTTTCTGATATAAACAATCCTTTGTTGCGTGCCAAAACACAACCAGAGAAAAAGAAAAACTATCAGATTAAAAAAAATAAAAAGGAAGGTACCGTTCCACCTATGGAAGTGGATTTACATATTCAAAATTTGGTAAAGTCCACGAGAGGCATGCAGAATTTTGATATGTTGACTATCCAATTAGATACGGCAAAGCACAAACTCGAATTTGCGATCCGTAAACGAATTCCACGTATTGTATTTATTCATGGAGTAGGAGAAGGGGTTCTACAAAAAGAATTACACTATTTGTTAGGGAGATATCCCGTAAAGATTTCTGAAGGTTCTTACCTCAAGTATGGTAAAGGTGCGACCGAAGTTTATATCATTCAAAGTAGAGGCTAATTACTCTACCACATCACCTGGATTTTCGGTAGAAGTAAATTCACCACTTTTGGTTCCGTAATTATAGCCATCTTGGTAATTAATGGTACTTGACTCATTGTAAAGTGTCAGCTCAGAAAACTCAAATCGCATCACATATTTATACGCGTAGGTGTTGGTCACAGGGCTTGCTGGTGTTATTGGATTCATGTCATCTTTATCCAGGTAATCAACAATCGTATTTACGTTGGTATCTGCAGTTTCAGACTCTTCTATAGAAGGAATTCCATCATTGTCGTCATCAGTGTCTAGGTAATTAGGGATACCATCTCCGTCCGTGTCAACTGTTTGAGGATCTCCTGTAGAAGTTGGTGGTAAGTTTGCTATTTGAATATCTTCGTTTATAGTAAGTTTGTTATCTCCATCATCGTCAATATCAATAAAATCAGGGTAACCGTCTCCATCTGTATCTAACCAAGTTCCCGTATTAGGGTCAATAACTTGTTCTACTTCTAAAGGAACACCATCATTATCATCTAAAGTAATGGTATTGGTGATATACAAATCTCCTTCTCCAAACCATTCTTCTGTAACAATAGGCGTAGAAGGAGGAATCTCTACACAGAAATAACTAGAAGTGATAGCATCGTTAAAAATTTTATAAAACATGGTGTTGTTTGTACCAGGCTCAATTCTAACAAGTACGCTATCCAATGGAGTTTTAAAAAAAACATCATCAGTATTGTCAATATTCAATTGAAGAATTAAGGATTCAGTACCGCTCGAAGTAATTTTATTCAATATGGTGTTTCCACAACTGTTAATAGTTAAGCCATCAAAATCAAAAGATGGAACGTTAAAATCTCCATCATCACAAGCTAATAAAAGGCTTAAAACAGCCAGAAAACCATATTTTTTCATTGTATCCATTGTATGAAACAAATGTAGGGGTTTTAAAGAGAATGTAAAAAGTGTTTTTTGTTAATTTTAATTGGATTACATTTGTTCTACGAGTGTAATATATGGCTTAGAATCTGCCTTTAATTCCGTTTCAATGAGAAAAGTTTATTTGGATAATGCTGCTACAACACCTGTGTTTGATGAGGTAATTGAAAGCATGGCTACTTCTATGAGAGAGAATTTTGGAAATCCATCTTCAACGCATCAATATGGTAGAACTGCTAAATCCTTAATTGAAACGTGTCGTAAAAATATAGCCCATAATTTAAATGTAAACTCAAGTGAAATCATCTTTACTTCCGGAGGTACAGAGGCAAACAATTTAATTTTAAGAAATGCGGTTCTTAATCTAGGAGTAGAAAAAATTATTACTTCTAAACTAGAACATCATGCTGTTTTAAAAACAGTAAATGAACTTCATATAGATTATGGAGTGGAAGTTGTTTATGTTGAAGAATCTAATGCAGGTGTTGTTGATATAGTTTCTTTAAGAAGTTTGCTAGGAACAGGGGATAAAAAGACATTGGTAAGTTTGATGTTTGTAAATAATGAAATCGGAACTATATTAGAAATAAAAAAAATAGCAAGTATTTGCAAAGAATACAATGCGTTTTTTCATTCAGATTCTGTGCAAGCGGTCGGACATTTTGATATTGATTTATCAGATTTAAATGTTGATTTTATCTCCGCAAGTGCTCATAAGTTTCACGGTCCTAAAGGAATCGGTTTTGCTTATTTTAAAAAAGGATTTGGTGTAAAACCAATGATTTTTGGTGGAGAACAAGAGAAAGGAGCAAGAGCAGGGACTGAGGCGGTACATTCTATTTTAGGAATGGATATAGCCTTGAAGACTTGTTTGGAAAGTTTGCAGAATGATTTGCAGCAGCTCTTGGATATGAAACGTTATTGCATTGATCAAATAAAAAGTGACATCCCCGCTGTAAAATTTAATGCAGGTTCTGATAATTTAGAAACGACTACAGTAACGGTACTAAACATAAAACTTCCAAAAGAAGTTCCTTTTTTAATGTTTAATCTAGACTTAAAGGGAATTGCTGTGTCGGGAGGAAGTGCTTGTCAAAGCGGAAGTAATAAAGGATCTCATGTATTAGAGGCCTTGTTAACCCCAGACGAAGCAACACATACTTCGCTGAGATTGTCTTTTTCAAAATTTACATCTAAAGATGATATAAATTATTTCGTAGCAACACTAAAAGAATTACTATCGAAGAAGTAATTCTTATGGTGTTAATCTACCTTTTAATCTTTTCTCAAATTTTTGCTTGATTGCAGTGATACGCTTCATTACATCCATAATGTTTGGATCTTTAGTTTCTTTGTAAATTTCATTTAACGAAAGAACTAATTCTTTGGCAGTATGTGAAGCTTTGATACGTTCATCTCTTGATTTAAATGTAGATACATTTTCCTCAAATTCTAAAGCTCTATCTAGTAATTCCATAGGTTTCTCTGAATGTTTAATTTCTGTTATTTGGGCAATATAATAAATTTGTTTGATTTTAAACCTTTAATGATAAAAAAATAAATAAATACTTTTATTGTTGATTTTTTAATCAATGCTTCTATATGGAAGTGTTTTTTTTGTTCTTTCTAGTAAACAGCGTTTTAAATTATTTTATATCTACTATTACCCTATTTTCACGATTGGCAATTTCCCATGCAGTATGAAAAACAAGTTTGGTTCTTTTTGTCAATAATTCATAATTTATTTTTTCTGCGGTATCGGTAGGTTTGTGATAATCTTTATGAACACCATTGAAATAAAAGATGATTGGAATATTGTTTTTCGCAAAATTATAATGGTCGGATCTGTAATAAAAACGGTTGGGGTCATTTTCATCATTATAGGTGTAATCTAAGTTTAGGTTCACAAATTCAGTATTTACCTGTTCAGAGATGTTATGTAACTCGGTACTTAATTTATCAGATCCTATTAAATACACATAATTTTTACTTCTCATATGGGCATCATCAACCCTACCAATCATATCGATATTTAAATTGGCAACATGATTTTTTAATGGAAATAATGGGTTCTGTACATACCATTTAGATCCATATAGTCCTTTTTCTTCTGCTGTGAGATGAAGGAATAAAATTGATCTCTTTGGACCATTTCCTTCATTTTTCGCTTTTTTAAACGCCTGAGCAATTTCTAAAACAGCTACCGTACCCGATCCATCATCGTCGGCTCCATTAAAAATATCAACCGCATCAGTTCCCAGATGATCGTAGTGAGCAGAAATGACAACTATTTCATCAGGTTTGCTTGTTCCTTCTATATACGCCACTACATTTTCAGAAGCTTTGACACCTCCCGGTAAAAATGATTTTGGAATTTCTTGAAAATAATCATCGTTACCAATGGGACTTTGGATTCCGTAGTCTTTGTATTGTTTCTTTAAAAATTCTGCCGCCAGTTTTTGACCTTCTTCACCAGTTTCTCGTCCTGTAAAATCATCTGATGCAAACGTATAAAGATTGGTTTTAAGTTCGTTTAAGGTAATTGTATTGGCATAGGTCACCACAGACTTTTCTTTGGTTGTTTCTTTTGTAGTGTTACAAGATAAAAGTATGGAAGTGAGGGCAATTGAGAAAAATAAGTGTTTCATGCGTATAAAGTATCAATGATATCTTATAAATGTACTTATTTTTTTAAAGTAAATTGTTTTAAATCGGGATTAAATACAATTTGATTTTTAGGAAAAATAGTTTCTAAATCTTTTGATTTGATAAGATTATCTATGGTTCCTGTCGTGAATTTGTTTTCTGTCATCAACCAAAGCTCATCTGCCAATTGCAAGGCTAAATTTACTTCATGAGTTGAAAGGATGATGGTTTTATTTGTTTTATGAACGAGGCTTTGAAGAATTTTAAAAACTTCTATTTTATGATGCAAATCTAAATGAGCTGTGGGTTCATCTAAAATAATGATATCAGTATCTTGTGCCAAGGCTCGTGCAATCATAACTTTTTGCAGTTGTCCATCGCTCAATTCATAATTCTTTTTAGTACAAATATCTTTGATATCCACCAATTCAATCGCTTGTTCAATACGCATTACATCTTCTTTAGAAAGTCTTCCCAACCAATTTGTATAAGGCTGTCTACCAAGTGCGATGAGTTCATAAACAGATAATTGACTTTCCGGTATTCTTTCCGTAAGTACCAAACTCATTTTTTTTGACAAATCTGCGGAAGAGATATTCAATAATTTTTCACCGTCGATATTAATGTCTCCTGATAATTTTTCTTGAGTCTTAGAAAGGGTTCTGAGTAAAGTAGATTTTCCGATTCCATTTCTACCTAACAAGCAAACCAATTTTCCCTTTGTTAAAGTGATGTTTAAATCTTTAGCAATACAATTTTCTTCATGTTTGCTAGAGTATCCAATGGATAGGTTTTTAGTTTGCAAAACGATATGTTGCTTAGTTCCCGCCATTATATCGTTGATTTTTGTTTACGGATTAACAACCAAATAACAATAGGAGCACCAAATAAAGAAGTGATCGCATTGATCGGTAGGGTATACTCACTATTGGGAACCTGTGCAATGGTATCACAAATCAACATCAAAATAGCTCCTGTAAAGGCAACAGAAGGAATTAAAACTTTGTGATCAGAGGTGTCAAATAAAAGTTTTGTAAGATGTGGAACTGCCAATCCAATAAAAGCAATGGGCCCCGAAAAAGCGGTGATAACACCTGTCATTAAACTGGTAACAACTAAAACTAAAGTGCGTGTTTTTTTGAGATTGATTCCCATACTTACAGCATAATTTTCACCTAAAAGCAAACCGTTTAAAGGTTTGATGCTTTTTAATAAAAAAAGAATACTGAAAAGAAGTATTCCAGAAAAAACACCTAATTCTTGCCAACTTAAATTACCCAAACTTCCAAAACTCCAAAATATAAATTGTTGTAGCAATTCGGCAGAACTAAAATAACTCAAAACATTAATTATAGCGGCACTAATACTTCCAAACATCAATCCGATGATCAGTATAGACATCGTATTTCGAATTTTTTTTATGGCGATGAGCACCACAGAAAGAACTAAGAAAGAACCAAGACTTGAGGCGATAGTAACACTATAACTTGAAGGAGAAAAGGCTCCCAAAAAGCTCCCTAAAAATGTAGATCCTAAAATTAGAACGGCCACTCCTAAGCTAGCTCCAGAGCTGATTCCTAAAACAAAAGGACCTGCCAAAGGATTTCTAAATAGTGTTTGCATAAGCAAACCACTTATTCCAAGACCAGAACCCACTAAAATAGCGGTAATTGATTTTGGAATTCTGAAATTCCATACAATATAATTCCAGCTCTCCTTACTTTCGTTGCTCCCAAAAATAATTTGAAACAAATCTTTGAAAGGAATATCTACAGAGCCCAAACTGATGTTTACCAACCAGGTTGCCATTAGGAGTATTCCTAAAAATAAGGCTTGTTTTGTGTATGTTTTTTGCGGAATCAAATATTATAATTTGTTTAAAAATGAAATCAGTTTTGAAACTGCCAATCCTCTATGACTGATTTTTCCTTTTTCATCCATGCTCATTTCAGCAAAAGAAATATCGTATCCTTTAGGTTTGAATATAGGGTCATAGCCAAAACCTTCTGAACCAGATTTTTTCTCTAATATTTCACCTTCACAAACACCTTGAAAAATATGTTGTTTACCATCCAAATTTAAAACAATTACAGTTCTGAATTTCGCATTTCTGTTGGTTTTTCCCTCCATTGCTGCCAATAATTTCTCCATGTTTTTTTCGGCATCCGCCTCTTCACCGGCGTATCTAGCGGAGTACACTCCTGGAGCTCCATTCAAGGCCTCAACTTCAAGACCTGTATCATCAGCAAAACAACTTAATTGGAAATTATCAGTAACATAGTTTGCTTTTATTTTGGCATTGCCTTCTAAAGTATCTTCCGTTTCTTCGATATCTTCATGACATTGAATACTTTCTAAAGAAAGAAGTTCTATGTTGGGCAACAAAGCGGCAACCTCTTTCGTTTTATTTTGGTTATGGGTGGCAAAAACAATTTTCATATCTCGGTAAGCTAACATTTTAAAAAGCAAAGATAGTTTTGATTTATGAATATATTGGCACTCGAAATATATTTTGTTTAGGTAGGGTTTTGCTATAATTAGTTGTTTTATTATTAGAACCCATATTACATAACTACTAAATTTATTCACAATGAACCAAACTACTAGATTATTTGAAAGCCTAAAACTGCTTATGATGAGTTTAATGGTGCTGTTATTTGTTAGCTGTTCTTCTGAAGCACAGACGGTAACAGCCGAAGACGAACTGATAGATAACGATGAACAAGTTGATCAAGAAGAGGAGCCTGAAGAAGAAGAAGAGGAGGAGCCTGAAAACACAAACTACGATATATCTTCAATTCTAGCGATGTTTGACAATGTAGAAGCAGTGAATTACTCTGTGTCTAATGGTACTGTCTCTATCAGCACTTCCAATTTACCAAATCATAAATCTCCGTATTATGCAGATACCGAATGGGCAGATGAAATGCAAACAGATTATACGGGTACCAATACTAACTTTCGATTGAACCCTAATAGAATAGGACAGCAGAATATTACTTTCTCAATAACGCTAAACCCTGAAGAAGCAACCAATAAAGAAGCGACACCTATGGGACCTATGGGGATATCTAGAAATGGCGTGGTATTTTTCAATCAATATGCAGCAGGTTTTTCTGCCTTGGATAATGAAATAGATTCCTTTGATCAATATTTAGGTCATCCTGCAGGAAATGATGCCTATCATTATCATATAGAACCAACGTATTTAACAGAAGAATTTGGAGATGATGCCTTGCTAGGATTACTTTTAGATGGATTTCCAGTGTATGGTCCGGTGGAGAATGGAACGATACTTTCTAGCGCCGACTTAGATGATTATCACGGACATTATGGAGCTACTACAGAATTTCCTGATGGAATTTATCATTATCATGTTTCTGCCGATGTGCCTTATATCAATGGCGATGGTTTCTACGGAACAGCAGGTTCAGTTTCAAGATAATGAAAAGGATATTTTACATAGTATTTTGTGTGCTAGTTTTTACTTCTTGTAAAAGTGAGCCTTTGGTAATTGATGAAACTGCCGAGGAAATACATGTTCAGAAAGGCGTTCTTTATTATAAAAACAGTCCTTTTTCGGGTTCCTTGGTGTCTTATTATGAGAATGGGAATCAAAAAAGATTCATCAAAATTTATCATAAAGGAAATCTCCATGGCAAAGAGTACTATTGGTTTGCTAATGGGAAATTAGCTTCGGAGAGAGCTTATTCTCATGGAATAAAAACCGGAAAGCATATTGGTTTTTGGCCTAATGAGACCTTGAAATTTGAATATTATTTTAATACAAAAGGACAACACCATGGAGAAGCCAATGAATGGTTCTCAAATGGTGTGCCTTTGCGTTCTTTTCATTATGTAAACGGAAAAGAGGAGGGCAGTCAAAAAATGTTCAAACCCGATGGAAGTTTAAGATCCAACTATGTGGTTCGTAATGGAGAACGCTTTGGCTTGATAGGTTTGAAAAAATGCGACGCGGTTTCAACTCTTTAAACCGATTACAGGGTTTATTTCAAATTTAATTTATGATCATGGGCTCCAGGAGAAAAATTACTTCGATAGACTTTTGTTCCGATGGCTTTTGTGGTTTTTCCAAAATTATCTCCCCCCCAATTGACCTCAGCTCTACCATCACCAATTACAATAGATAATAATTTATCTTTCATCTTTTCAGCGATTTTGCGGTAGTTTTTATCAAAAGCCACATTGTTCAATTCATCTGGATCTTTTTTCGTATCGTATAAAGCAGGGTCTAAATCTTTATAACTTGCCGTCATTGCCCAATCCATTTTTACACCGCGTTTTGAATTAGGACGTGTTTTGACAGAAAACATATAATCTTTGGTTCTGATGTAGGCTCTTGGTCCTATGGCATGATGACTTTCTCCGATGACATAATCTCTAGTAATGGCTTTTTTTGAAGCTACTTTTTCTAAATCAAAACCATCTAAATGATTGAACTCTTTTGCATGAATATCTGCGCCACCCGCATTTAAAATGGTAGGAGCGATGTCTACAAATTCTGTAAAATCTTTAACAACTTTTCCTTTTGGGAATTTCTTTTTATCTGAAGAAACAACAATTATTGGGTTATGACTGTCTATTTCCCAAGGCGTGTTTTTAGCGATTGAACCGTGTTCGTTTAGTTTCCATCCATGGTCACCACAAACATAAACAATCATCCAGGGTTGCTTGTTGTTATTGCTGTATTCAATAAATTCTTGGGTGGCTTTTCCTATTAAATCATCTCCATAGGCACAGAAGGCATAATAATCTCTCACCATTAGCTGTTTTTCCTCATCCGTAAAGTCGTCCGAATAGCTTTTTTTAACACGACCTTGGAAGGCTTTTGCCATTTTTTTGAATTCTTCTTTTGACAATTCCGGAATCTTGTAGTTTTTTTTATGAAAGCGCGCTCTATATTCCGCAGGTGGCAATACGGGAGTATGAGGAAAGTCGTAACCAATATGTGCAAATAATGGCTGAGCTGGATTGACTCCTTTAAATGCATGACTTCCTATATTGAATTCTTTATTTTTGTTTTTTAAATATTCAATAAACGCAGTGGTATAGTTTGCATCTCTTGTTTTACCGGCAGGTTGTGGACTTTCTCCTGCAAGAACTCCTTTTCCAAAAACAGTTTGAGGTTCGTTTTTTTGATTGTTGTACTTATAAAAAAGTCCGTACTTTTCATAGGCTGTTTTTGCCATTCCTTTGAATTGAGGGTTTTCTTTTTCAAGTTGTTCAGATTTGTAATAAATTTTACCAGAAGCATCTTTAAAATAAACCACACTTCTAATAGGTCTTTTAAGTTTTATACCGTCAATTTCTTTTAAAACAGAAACTTTTCCCCATTCCGCAAGTTTATCTGTATCCATTAATTTAAAGCTAATATCAGTTTGATAAATGGGGTAACTTTTTGCTTTTCCTTTGTCCAATGTTTTGATACGCACACCAAGCTTTCCAACATGAAAAGTTTGGTAGCCCAGTTTTGCCATTTCCTCAGGGAGCATCGGGTAAGAATTGTCGGTGTTGTTATTAAAGTATTCGAACTGATAAATTCCAGAGCGGAAAGGGTATCTTCCGTTATGCATAGAAGCTCTAGAAGGAGCACAACCTTGTGCCTGACAATAGGTGTTGATAAAAGTCGTTCCCATTTGAGCTAATTTGTCAACTTGAGGAGATTCTACATAGCCTAAAGCACTGTTTTCCCGATTGTGTAAAATCCTATTAAAAGCGTTGATGGCGTCATAACGCTGATCATCAGTTAATACCCAAAGAATATTTGGTTTCGGATTTTTTTTTGTTTCATAGGTTTTAAAAGAAGTTAAAACTATGAGCAATAATAATGCGGCCGTTTTTAATAATTTCATGATTGATTCTGAATAAGATAATTCGCATAAAAACGAATTAAAACATTTAAATAAAAATTACCTAACTGATTTATATGACAGGAATTTTGATGCTGTTTTCTACAAATCAATTAGATGTGCAAATTAATTATATCCACATATTTTTAATAACTAATGAAGTATACTCCTTCTATACAAACCAAAGTTTAAGGGATAATTTTTTTATAAAAATGTGGTAGTCTCACTTTTTAAACCGCAATGTTCAGTTGTTTATCAGTTCCTAAAATGGGGTGGTATAGATATTGAATAGGAGTAAAGTGGCTTGAACTATAGGGATTGGAATACATTTATCACAACCAATAAACCTTATAGCTAAGGTTGCTAATTTTAATCATAGAAACACATAAAAAAAGAATTGTGCTTCTATCAAATTTTAAACCATGAAACTCACAGTTAAACTTTTACTTCCAACTATTTTATTCAGTTTTTTAAATTGTACAACAAATCAAGAAAATGAAATTGTAGTCAATGAAGAGGTTATAAAAACAATAGAACCAAATATTGAGGATAGTAGCATTCCGTATTTTTTTGAAAATCAAAACCCAGTTCCTTCCGATAAAAAATGGGTGAAAGTAACTAATTTGTCTGATGAATTTGAAGGTGATGCCTTTGATCATGACAAGTGGTCGGATAGTCCAAAGTTTATTTGGGGCACTCAAGATAGAGGTTGGTATGGATCTAAAAGGTCTCTTTTTGATGAGAATAATGTTTCGGTACAAAACGGTTCTATGAATATAGAAGGAAAAATGTATGACACTCCGCAATACTCACCAAAGGATGATCTTAGCAAACCGGCTGTTAGAAAATATGGAGGTGCTTATGTCTATGGAAAAAATTTAATTGGACCTGGTTCGTATATAGAAGCTAGAATGAAAGCAAGTCAAACTGCCATGTCTGCAGCCTTTTGGCTGAAAAGTGAGACAAAACCCTGTGCAGATAATTTTAACGATGGAGAAAATCTTGAAATTGATATTCAAGAATGTGTGGGGGTTTTTACAGGAGAAAAAGGAGATGATTGGACCAATGATGATTGGGCGGTGACTTCAAACTGGGATAGAATTTTTCATTACAATACACACAGACATCCTTCTCCTTGTAATCAAATAGAGAATAGACAAACCAAAGGAGGGAAGTCAAACTTTGACAAAAAGAACTCCGCCGAGTTTCATGTATATGCTGCCTATTGGCATGCGGATGGAAAAATAATAGATTTTTATATCGATGGAAAATTAGAAGAATCCGTAACTCCTGTAATACCTTTTGAAGGAGAATTGAGGTTGATTATGTCAAGTAACTTTTATGATTGGATTGAAGAGATCTCACCATCAGAAATGGGATTTTTGAAACCACAAGAGGATCGGTTTACAAAATTTGATTGGGTAAGAGTTTGGACCTTAGTAAATAAGTAGTCTGTTTTGGTGATTACAAAAGCAGGTTCAAGTATCCATAAAATATTTTTTCAAGAGGATAAATGAGTTAGATGATTTGTATCTTTAGTGACATAAATTGAACTTTATTTTATGAGAAATTATCTATTTCTGTTGTTGTCGGCCCTTCTATTCATTGTATGTAAGGAAGCTAACAAAAATGAAAACAAACAAGAGGATACAGTACAAACTTTGCCCTTTTTTAATTCAGCTGATTTTACGCCAGAGTGGATAAAAAAAGAGAGCAAAGAATATAAAAATATTCATGAAATCCCACATTTTAGTTTTTTAAATCAAAACGGAGATACGATTGGCAAGAAAAATTATCTGGGTAAAATTTATGTAGCAGATTTTTTCTTTACAACGTGTACTGGAATTTGTAGAAGTTTGAGTTTGAATATGAAAACGCTTCAAGAGGAATTTAAAAATGATCCTGAGGTGCTATTGCTATCACATTCCGTAACACCAGAAATGGATTCCGTTCCAGTATTGAAAAAATATGCGGAAAATTATGGAGTAGATTCTAAAAAATGGAATTTGGTTACCGGAGAAAAAGAGGCGATTTATGAATTGGCTAGAACCGCTTATTTTTCTGATGAAGATTTTGTGAAAACCAAAGAAGCAAGCGAGTTTATCCACACAGAGAATTTTATTTTGGTAGATAAAAAAGGGAGAATTAGAGGTGTTTATAATGGTACCTTAAAATTAGGAATAAAACGTTTGATAAAGCATATTCAGTTGTTGAAGAATGAAGAGTAATTTTGTATATTTACCTTCCTAATTTTTAGAAGAAAAAAAATGATCCCTGCTAATTCAACCTGCTTACCTTGAAAAATAAAAAATTAAAAATTGTTCTAGGCGTTGTTGTGGTTTTTATAACGCTTATTTTGTGGTTGTTACCTGTTGTGGCTAAAAGTTTAATAGAGAAAAACGGGAAAGAATGGGTTGGTAGAAAAGTGACTGTAGAGGATATAGATGTAAATCTATTTACAGGAACCATAAAAGTTTTTGATTTTGATTTATACGAATCTGACGATATTTCTAGTTTTGTTTCTTTCGATACCTTGGTTTTAAACTCAAGACCCTATCATTATTTTACTTCAAAGATAACACTACAACAATTTTACGTTAAAAATTTAGCAACCAACATCATCAAAGAAAATGATTCTACATTTAATTTTGATAGTTTGATTGCTTTTTATGATACTCCCGTCGATTCTGTTGCACTAGAAGAAATAGAAATTGATACCACTGAGGTATTTAAATTTAGTTTGTCTGATATCGAATTTGTAAATGCTGAAATTTCTTTCCATGATAAGGTAATTGAAGAAGAGTTTGTGTTTCACGAATTGGATTTGTTGATCCCTAATATCGAATGGAATCAAGAAGATGAGAGCAATGCAGATTTAGAGTTTAATTTTAGAGACGGCGGTCGTTTTTATTCTTCAACGAATTTTGATCCTATCGAAGGTGGATTTAGTGCCAATATAGGATTGGAGGATTTAGATTTATCTGCCTATACCAAGTATCTACAAGAATTTTTATTGCTGGAGTCCGCAGGTGGATTGTTGAGTACCAATCTTAATTTTAATGGGAATACAAATTACCTAGATAGTTTGGCCATTGATGGTTTTGTTCGTTTGAATGATTTTAAAATGAATGATACCCTCAAAAAGCCTATTCTAAAAGCAGAAGAGATCAATTGTGTTTTTGAAAAATTAGAACCTTTACGAAATTCATTCCTGATAGATTCTATAAAATTGACAAAACCCTATGTGAGGTTTGATATGCATCAAACTACTACAAATTTTGAAACTTTTTTAAGACTCAATGAACCAACGGATTCTTTAGAAGTCGTTACAGCTGAATTAGAAGAAACGGGTGAGGTTGCCAATGATAGTGTACCGGAGTTGTATTACAGACTCAATTCTTTTGCAATTGACAATGGAACTTTACAGTTTAATGACATCACCACTTCTCAACCTTTTCAGTACAACCTTACCAGTATTGAAGTAGCATTAGACTCCATGGATAGTAAAACGGAGTGGGTGGACATGCAAGCTCAAATGTTGCTAAACAAAAGGGGGGTAATGAAGGTGGATCTAAGTTTCAACCCGATCGACCCGATGGAGTTAGAGCTGAAATATGTGATCTCAGGATTCAAACTAAACGACCTGAATATCTATTCTATGGATTATATGGGAGTTCCGGTGTTGGAAGGAGATATGTACTATAAAACAAATACTAAAATCCATAATGGCGAACTAGACAGTCAAAATAAGCTGATTGTGCATAATGCTACTTTAGGTGATAAAAGAGGAGGTTTGTATAACTTGCCGCTGAAATTCGCCTTGTTTTTGCTGAAAGATAAAGATGGCGTTGTCAATTTAGATGTTCCTGTTGGTGGCGATTTAAATGATCCTAGTGTAAGTGTCAATAGAATTGTTTGGTATTCCTTTAAAAATTTATTGGTCAAAACAGTGGCTGCTCCGGTGAAGTTCTTAGGAGGCTTGGTAGGAGGTGATCCAAAAGATTTAGAAACCTTTGAATTTTCTTATTTAGATACTGCCTTGAGTGATGCCCACTTGAAACAACTAGATAAATTGCAAGAGTTGGAGAAAAAGAAAGAAGGTTTGCTGATAAATATGTTGTATTTGAATGATGTAGAAATTGAAAAGAAACACATTGCCGTACAGCAAATAGGGAATGAGTTCAACAAGAAACATAGAAAAAAGAACTACCTAGAAGATGAAAAAGAATTCAAGTTGTATTTGTTAGAGAAAACCCAAAAAGATGCTACGGAAGCTACGATAGAAAAAATGTTGGATTCGGCCTTTGTAGAAGGGGCCTGTGTTTCTTTAGCAAGTCCGGTTTTAGTAGATTCTTTGGCAAGGGTATATGAAACAAAACGTTTCGAAGGAATTCGACAACAGCTGTTAGAAAGTGAAACCAAAAATCATATAAAGGTGTCCAAAGCAAAGCCTGATGATCCTGAAAATATAGCAAGCAAACCTATTTTTAAAATGGTGTACTCCATAGAAGAATAATATTTTCTTTGTGCGAAGAAAATCCCCCAATTCTATGTAGAATTGGGGGTTCTTTTTTTATCATTATTCCAGTTCTGTAATCGTGTAAATACTTACACCTCTGGTAGAGGCAATCAATAAATCATTATCACTAATGGCAACACTATTCACAGACTCACCGATGGGCAATTCCATTTTAGAAAATGCAGTTTTTAATAGATTTTGGCTGGTGTTATAATCAATCAAATAAAATCCAGCCCCACCAGCAGCCACATATAAAGTTTTGCTTTTGTAAACAAAAGAGTTGATCACATGGGAAACATTGTTTTCATTTAACAACTCACTTTTTAATTGTTGAGTGAGTAAGGCTGATTTCGTTTCGTTTTCGGCGGTTTCTATTTTAAACACCCCAATTCCTTCAGTTCCAAGGCTGACTATCAAATAATCTTTTTTGATGGCTAAGACACTGTGTTTCGCTTCTACATCTGTATTTGGATAGGTTCCTAAGCTAACCTCATAACTAAAAGTCATCACATCGGTTTCTTTAGAAATATCATAATAAAAAGCCTTTATACTATCATCATTGTCGTTATAGGCCAAGGCAACAAACTTATAATTCTTGTCTTCCGCCTCAATAGAAGTATCTAAAATATAAAGTCCTTGTGTTTCTCCTGAGGTATGTTCAATAATGGTATTTTCATTTTCGTTATAAGCAAAAATAATCCCAGAATTTCCACCTCCAGAACCCGTAATAATTCCATTTGTGGTTTGAACATTTCTAAGTTTGTTACCGAATATAGAATGATATAAATTTTTCTCAGTCAAACTTAATACTTCGGTTTCCTCATTTAATTTAATTTGATATCTGCCAAGAAAAGAAGGATGATTTCCTCCATAATGCACCTGGGCATCAAAGCCACCACCTACTAAAATATGATTTCTGTTAACAAAACCAACAGCATCAATATCCCTATCAGGTAATAATAAGGTTCCGGCAAGGCTAGGGAAAGCATCTTCAGGTGCCTCAATAATATCAATAGCACCAAAATAGGGAGCTCCAATAAGGCTATAAGAGGCAGCTATTCTTTTGTTTTTTACAGCCACATGGTTTGCGTTGAGCAGCACTTCTTCACCATCATGGTTTACATATAAAGGATCTACAATAGCATTCAAAGTAAGTTCCACGCTGTTTGTCGCAGCTGCGGATTTAGCAGCTTGACTTCCTGCGGGAAGTAAGTTTACCTGTTGATTGAAATGCGAAACACGACTATTGTCTTTCGTGACTTCAATAGCACAGTTTTCACAAATTAAGTCATCAGTGTTTTGGTCAATGGAGTCGTTGTCTTTGTCACAGGAGAGTACACACAGCAACAAAGAGCCTAGAATTAGTTTAATCTTTTTCATGATTTTTGGTTTTTAGGTTGTTATTGTCAGCAATAGATATAAGTTACTGAATTTTGAGGAAAAACAATAGCCTTCTAGTTTTAAATTAAGGTTTAATTGTTTGATACTAAGAGTTTCACTTGTGTTTATACTGTATAAAGGATCAAAATAATCTTAAGTATAATTAACTGATTGTGATATGGGTCGTAAGTAGGAATCTGTGGTGATTGGAGCCTCGTGTGAATGATATTAAAAATATTTTTCAAAAATGTATCTTCGAGAGCTTAATGGATTGTTGCTTTTTTTCGTTTGGGCGATAGATTCAATTAGAGTTCGGTGGCTGAGCCTGTCGAAGCCACTATTCTAGGAGTGATGTTGAAGCACGAAAAATTGTATCGAGAAGTGGTCCAATATTGTTT
>NZ_JAQWGB010000129.1 GCF_029238425.1 Flavicella sp. | reverse complement strand
CGTTTCAAATAATTCCACTCGAACTGACAAATCTACTCAGCAGTTTCAAACAATTCCACTCGAACTGACAAATTTACTCAGCAGTTTCAAAAAAGTCTACTGCTTTTTCTTTTTTGCTATCGGTTCCCCAATGAATGGTTTTGTCTTTTTTCTCTAATTTTGGTACATGTTTAGAACAGTGTATATAGGCCTCATCAATAGAAACAAGCACCCATTGTTCTATAGGAACCTGTATTTCCTTAGAAAAGCCTGAAATTTGTTCCTGGTACATTTTTGGAATTTCAAAATCTTTATAACTATTGGCTGATCCGTTTACATGCAATCCTACGGTAGAATCAAAAAAATCTACAAATACAATTCCGATATGTGGGTTTTCTAAAATATTTCCCAAACTGGCAAACACACCATTACCGAGATACTCTGGGTAGGCGAGGGTTGTATTGTCTAAAATTTTGATAAATCCTTGTTGCCCAAACCTTGGAGAGCAGTCGCAATTCCCTTGAGCATCTGCTGTGGCAATAAAAAACATTTCTTGACGCTCAATCAAGGCTTTCATTTTTGCACTCAGCTCATTTTTCATTTGAGAGTTGTAAAACTTTGAAGCTCGTTTGCTAGTCCCTTGCTGTCTTTGAATTTCTTTCTCTCCTTCGGTTCCAGTATGCATACTTACAATTTATTTACCAATACAAAAATTAGCAAAAATGTTTCCAAGCAGCTCATCGTTGGTTACTTCACCCGTAATCAATCCAAAATAGTACAAGGCTTCACGGATATCAATGGCTAATAAATCGCTAGAAATTCCTAGTTGTGTTCCTTCATCTACTTTGTTAATTTCATTCAGGGCTTTTAACAAAGCATCATAATGACGAGAATTGGTAACAATCGTGTCGTTATTATTCAAAGCACCAATTTTTACCAGTTTGGTCAATTCATTTGTCATTGTTTCGATACCTGCCTTTTCTTTTGCTGAGATTGTAATTATTTCAGGAATTTCAGCTTGTATATTTGCACGTTCTTTGTCAGAAATCTTGTCCGCCTTGTTGGCAATTATAATCAATTGCTTTTGCGGATATTTATTTTTTATGACTTCCAACTCTAGTTTTAAAATATCACTTTTAATCTTGTATTTTTCAGCGTCGAATAAATAAATAACAACCTGGGCTTGGGTGATTTTTTCAAAAGTTTTTTGAATCCCTATATTTTCTACCAGATCGGTAGTTTCTCTAATTCCCGCCGTATCAATAAATCGATAGGTAACCCCATCAATGATCATTTCATCTTCAATGGCATCTCTCGTAGTTCCTGCAATATCAGATACAATGGCTCTTTCTTCATTTAACAAAGCATTCAACAAAGTAGATTTCCCAACATTAGGTTCTCCTACAATAGCCACCGGAATTCCGTTTTTAATCACGTTTCCAACGGCAAAAGAATCAATCAAGCGTTTTAATACCAACTGAATTCTTTCAATCAAGGTTTTGAATTCAGATCGATCTGCAAATTCCACATCTTCCTCAGCAAAATCCAATTCTAGTTCTATCAAAGAAGCAAAATTTAACAATTG
Organism: Flavicella sp.; assembly: GCF_029238425.1. Taxonomy (GTDB): domain Bacteria; phylum Bacteroidota; class Bacteroidia; order Flavobacteriales; family Flavobacteriaceae; genus Flavicella. The sequence continues at coordinate 56,911 of NZ_JAQWGB010000129.1, read as the reverse complement.
CTCTCTTAACAATTGAATCTCATTAGAAAAGCCTCCACGCATTTGTTGCATGGCTACTTGATGCGAAGCTTCGGAATCAGAAGAAATTAAATCCGCTACTGCTTCGGCCTGACTTAAGTCTAATTTTCCGTTTAAGAAAGCACGTAGGGTAAATTCTCCCGCATCCGCCATTCTGCATCCTTGTTTTAAAAACAATTGGATGATTTCTTGTTGGATATAAGAAGATCCATGACAAGATATTTCAATGGTATCCTCACCGGTATAAGAATTAGGATTTTTAAATACAGATACCAACACCTGATCAATGGCGCGCACCCCATCTATAATATGTCCTAAATGCAAGGTATGCGATTTTTGGTCTAAAAGAGATTTGTTGCTTTTTATCGATTGAAAATTAGCCGCAACTAAGGAGATTGCTTCAGGTCCGGATATACGGATAACGGCAATAGCGCCAACTCCAGAGGCCGTTGCTAAGGCAATGATGGTATCTTTGTGATTCATCTGGCAAAAATAGTGCTTTTTTGAATATTTTAAATGCTTTCGAGACTGCTAAATGGCATAACTTGTATTTTTGAATACTCCTTGCAACTTCTTTAATTTTTCTGCGTGTTTTAAAATATTGTAGTATTTTTACGTTCTTGTTTAGTGTCTCTACTGATGTTAAATTTTTAATGAAGAAACTACTGATAATCCTTACTTTTCTAACGTCTCTTTTTTCCTACGCACAGGTAGGAGGGGAAAAGGTGTATAGTTTTTTAAATTTACCATCTTCTGCACGTCAGTTAGGAGTAGGGGGAGCAGCGAATACTATTGAAGGGGATGTAAATATGCCCTTATGGAATCCAGCGATGTTAGATACCACCATGAACAACCAATTTGCAGTGAATTATACGTCTTATTTGGCGGGAATTTCTTTGGGAGCGGTGAGTTATGCTGCCAAGATAAACGACAAATTTGGAATGTTATATGCCGGAGTGCAATACCTTGACTATGGTTCTTTTACCAGAGCGGATGAGGATGGGACCATTACAGGTGAGTTCAAGGCTTATGATGTAGCACTTACTGCAGGATATGCGTATACCTCCAAAGAAAGTAATTTTACCATAGGTGCCAATGTAAAACTGATCAATTCATTGATAGATACCTATTCGTCTTTTGGAATTGCTGCAGATTTTTCTGCCTTGTACCGTCATTCTAACGAGAGAACTTTAATGACCTTAGTGGTTCGTAATGTAGGAACACAGTTAAAATCTTATGATGGCACGATTGAAGAGTTGCCCTTGCAAATTAATTTCGGGGTTTCTTCTAAACTAGAGCATTTGCCTTTGTTATGGTATGTAAACGTTGAGAATTTACAACAATGGAATGTGGCGGTTGCCAATCCTTCTAATGGAGAAATCGACATAGAAGGGAATACAAACCCAGAAAAAATATCGGCATTAGACAATGCGGTTCGTCATTTAGTAGTGGGAGCAGAGTTGTTTCCGGATAGAAAAATAACCATTAGAGGAGGCTATAATTTTAGAAGATCTAAAGAATTGGCTTTGAATGGAACCAACAGTTATGGTGGTTTTTCTTATGGTTTAGGATTGAACTTAAAAAGAATTCAGTTCAATTACGCAGTTACCAAATTTCACCCAAGTGCCAACTCAAATACGTTTAGCTTGGTGGTCAACTTATTTTAAGATATGAGTCATACAAATAAAATCATCGTTGCAATAGATGGATTTTCATCTACAGGAAAAAGTACGGTTGCCAAACAATTGGCTTCAAAACTAGGCTATATTTATGTAGATACTGGCGCTATGTATAGAATGGTGGCGTTGTATGCTTTTGATCAAGGATGTATTAGTCCAGATACTTTTGATGTTGAGAAGTTGATTACTCTCTTACCCAAAATAACGTTGAATTTTGTTTTCAATGAAAAGGCAGGTTTTGCAGAGGCTTATTTGAATGGTGTCAATGTAGAAAGTAGAATTCGTACCCTAGAAATTTCTAATTATGTGAGTCGTGTATCGTCCATCTCAGAGGTGCGTAGCAAATTGGTAGATATTCAGCAGAAATTAGGTCAGGACAAAGGTTTGGTTATGGACGGGAGAGATATTGGTACCGTGGTGTTTCCAGAGGCTGAGTTGAAATTATTTATGAATGCTTCTGCCGCAACTAGAGCCCAAAGAAGATATGACGAATTGCTAGCAAAAGGAGAAAGTGTTACCTATGAAGCCATTTTAGAAAATGTCACTTCTAGAGATGCTCAAGATACATCGCGTAAAGATTCTCCCTTAGTAAAAGCCAAGGATGCCATAGAAATTGACAATTCTGATTTGACCAGAGAAGCCCAGTTTGAATTGATATACGACCTTGCTTTAAAAGCCATGCAAGCCTAGTTAGAAATCAAGTCCATATGGGAATCCCGACTGTTTTATTTTAGTGATTTCAGATTCTCGAACGTCGGATGCCTTGCTGAGTGCATTGTTTAAAGCGGTGATCAAATGTTCTTCCAAAACGGTTTTATCGTCCATCACACTAGAGTCGATCGCAATATTTACAATTTGTTTGTTTGCCGTGATGGTTGCCACCACCAATCCATTCCCAGATTCTCCGTCAATAAAAACGGTTCTTAAGTGTTCCTTTTTAGCCACAATCTCTACTTGAGTTTGTTTCAATTCGTTTAATAAACTTTCTGCATCTTTTACCATATCCTGTGAGTTTTAATAATCATTTATTGTAAATTAGAGCTACAATAATCGTTCTATATAAATGTATAAAATAAATTTAGGTTTCGGGTTTTTAAGTCTTATTTTTGTCCTCTCTTGTAATAAAAATAATATGTCAAATATACCTGCGAAAGCACCTGTAGCAAAGAAGATTCCAACAACCTTTGAAATCCATGATGATCAACGTGTTGACAACTATCATTGGATGCGTTTGTCTGATGCTCAAAAGAATTCTAAAGATCCAGACGCGCAAACAAAAGATGTTTTGGAGTATTTAAACGCAGAGAATGACTTCTTAGAAGCTGCGTTAAAACATACCGAAGATTTTCAGAAGGATTTATTTGAAGAGATGAAGGGAAGAATTAAAGAAGATGATGCTTCTGTTCCCTACAAGAAAAATGGATATTTTTATATTACAAGATTTGAAAAAGGAAAACAGTATCCAATTTATACTCGTAAAAAAGGAAGTCTTGAGGCAGATGAGGAGTTATTGTTTGATGTCAATGAAATGGCAGAAGGATATGACTATTATACTTTAGGTGGTTTGTCTATTAGTCCAGACAATACCAAAGCAGCCTTTGCTATTGATACCGTAAGTAGACGCCAGTATATTATTTATGTAAAGGATTTGATTACAGGTGAAATTCTTTCAGATAAAATTGAGAATACTACTGGAGGAGCTGTTTGGGCCAATGATAGTGCTACTTTTTTCTATACAGAGAAAGATGCAGAAACCTTAAGAAGTACTAAAATTAAAAGACATAGTCTTGGCACTGTTGCTACCGAAGATGTACTGGTTTTTGAAGAAAAAGATGAAACTTTTGGTACCTATGTTACAAAATCTAAATCGCAAAAATATTTGGTGATAGGTTCGTATAGTACCTTGTCTACCGAATACCAATTATTAGAAGCCGATAACCCAACGGGTGCATTCAGAGTGTTTCAAAAAAGGGAAAGAGATTTAGAATACAGCATTGCTCATTACGAGGATCATTTTTATGTAGTGACTAATAAGGACAAGGCGACGAATTTTAAGTTGATGAAAACGCCTATTACGGCTACAGAAAAAGAAAACTGGGTAGATTTAATTCCGCATAGAGAAGATGTGTTATTAGAAGATATCTCCATCTTCAAAAATCATTTGGTTTTAGAGGAAAGAGCCAATGGTCTGAATTTGATTCGAATTAAAAAATGGGATGGATCTGAAGATTATTATTTGCCTTTTGGTGAAGAAACTTATTCTGCTTATGTATATGCCAATCCAGAATTTGATACAGAGGTAATTCGTTATGGATACAATTCAATGACAACCCCTAGTTCTGTGATCGATTTTAATATGGTGGATCAATCCAAAGAAATCAAAAAAGAACAGGAAGTTCTTGGGGGGGCTTTTGATAAAGAAAACTATACTTCCAAACGTGTTTGGGTAACCGCAAGAGATGGGAAAAAAGTAGCCATTTCTTTGGTGCATAGAAAAGATACCGAGTTGAATGAAAACACACCGTTTTTACAATATGCATACGGATCTTATGGTCATACCATTGATGCTAGTTTTAGCACCACTAGATTGAGCTTATTGGATAGAGGTTTTGTGTATGGAATCGCCCATATCAGAGGAAGTGAATATTTGGGTAGAGTCTGGTATGAAGACGGAAAGCTGTTGCGCAAAATGAATACGTTTACCGATTTTATCGATTGTAGTAAATATTTGATTGAAAATAAATATACTTCAGAAAAGCATTTATATGCCATGGGTGGTTCTGCTGGTGGATTGCTGATGGGAGCAGTGATCAATATGAATCCTGAATTGTACCATGGAGTATTGGCGGCAGTTCCTTTTGTAGATGTCATTTCTACCATGTTAGATGAGTCGATTCCTTTGACAACAGGTGAATTTGATGAATGGGGGAATCCAAAGAACAAAGAGTATTATGATTACATCAAACAATATTCTCCTTATGATAATGTAAGTGCTCAAGTATATCCTAATTTATTGATCACAACTGGTTTGCACGATTCTCAAGTGCAATATTGGGAGCCTGCCAAATGGATTGCTAAATTACGTGACTATAGTACCGGAACCAATAAGTTGTTGATGCATACAGATATGGAAACCGGGCATGGTGGTGCTTCAGGAAGGTTTGATGCATTGAAAGAAACAGCAAGAGATTATACTTTTATATTAGATTTGGAAGGCAAATTAGAATAAGGTGGATTTATTTAATTCAGACATTCAAACAAATCAATTACCATATGATGGGGACGTAGTGTATTACGGCCCCATTTTTTCTTTGCAAAAAGCGCAGGAGTATTTTACTATTTTAAAAGAAACGATTGCCTGGAAAAATGATACTTCTATCATGTTTGGAAAATTGATTACTACCGACCGAAAGGTTGCCTTATATGCGCATGAAAAATTGAGTTATACCTATGGCAGGATTCAAAAAACAACACTGCCTTGGACCTCAGAATTGTTGGAGTTAAAAAAGTTGATAGAAGAGAAAACAGGAGAGACGTATAATTCTTGCTTGTTGAATTTATATCATAATGGGAATGAAGGTATTGGTTGGCATACGGATGCGGAAAAAGAATTAAAAGAAAGTGGTGCCATTGCTTCCTTGAGTTTCGGAGCAGAACGTAATTTTGTTTTCAAACACAAAGAGTCCAAACAGAAAGTAAGTATCCTGTTACAAAAAGCAGGACTTTTAGTGATGAAAGGGGAAACCCAAAAACATTGGTTGCATAGTTTACCTAAAACCACTAAGGTTGCAACTCCACGGATCAACTTAACCTTTAGAACGATTCATAACCTCGGGGAATAATTATTGATAGGTATTGAGATTGTGATTGTCACTTCGAGTGTTTTCGGAATGAAATGAAGAAAATGTATCGAGAAGTGGTTTTTTATTGATAGTGCAGTTCTCGATACAAAATCATTTTCCACTTCGTTTCAAATAATTCCACTCGAACTGAAATCCTAAAATCTTAATTGTTGATTTTTATAAAGTGAACATTTGTATATCTATATTTTTTTGATATATTTGGTTTTCCAATATGGTTTACCAGATTGGAAAACCAAAAACCAATAGTATGAAAAATATTTCTATAAGCAAATGGAACCTGATATTGCTTATTTCATTTTTTGTGTCTTTAGCAGTATCGGCACAAAACAAAACCTATGAAATTGATGATCCCGAGGACGTAAGAAACGTTTTTTACCAACCTGGTGATGTCATTATTTTAAAAAATGGGACCTATACTACTGATGAAAGAATTCGTTTTTTGGGTTCAGGTACCGCTGAAAACCCAGTTACTTTACGAGCTGAAACACCAGGCGGTGTTATTTTTACTGGTGGACCACGATTGACTATTGGAGGAGAAACTGAAAATGATGTTGTAGTTGCAACTGGAGAATATTTGGTGGTTGATGGTTTTCACTGGAAAGGTGGATATGGTGCAAGTAATTTTATTGAATTTAGAAATGGTTATGACTATGCACATCATAGTACCATTCAAAATTGTGTCATTGACGGTTTGTCGGCAGAGCCAGCTGAATTGGCTGAAGATCTAGCAGATGGACAAATAACAAAGCACAGATGGATTGTTCTATATGGAACCTATAACACAGTGATCAATTGTTCTTTTATGAATAAAACAACCGCTGGAGCCATTGTATTGGCAGAATATTCCTACAATGCCTTCCCAAATGTTCCTGATGGTGAACCTGAAATAAATAATAGTTGTGAATTGGTTGGACATACCATTAGCAATAATTACTTTTTTAATTTCGAAAAAATGGATGCTGCTCTTAGTAATGCGGGAGATAGTGAAACTATTCGGATTGGAACAAGTGAATATCAGATGGTAAATTCGGGAGCTACCGTGAGTAACAATTATTTTGTGCGATCTGATGGAGAAAATGAAATCATCACTAATAAGAGTAAGAACAATACCTATTTTAATAATACTTTTAGAAGATGTAGAGGTTCGTTGGTATTGCGTCATGGATCCCATGCCAAGGTAGAGCAGAATTATTTTTTAGGTGAAGATGTTGATGGAACTGGTGGAATTAGAATAACGGATAGCGATCATACTATTAGAAATAATTACATCCAAGATTGTATCGCTGTAGTCAATCAGGCAAAGTGGAACAATGGAATTACTTTTATTGGAGGCTCTGCAAATGCGTCTGTCGATTGTACTTCTACGGATGTCACAAATGGCTATCAGAAAACAGAAAATGTTGAAATTTCTAACAATACCATTATCAACACCAATGCTCCATTGTTTTATAATACAGATAAAGGGTCTACTGATCCAAAAGGAGTATTCAGCAATAATTTAATTTATTTTGACGCGAATGATGCAAATATATCCACCGTTATTTCTGGAGAATATGCAGATTTAGGTACAGCTTTGACTTATTCAGACAATGTTTTTAAAGGAACAACCTTAGGAGCTACAAACAATGGGTTTTCAGAGGATACTGGAATTATAGCCACTGCCAATGGGGAGATTTTTGATATTACTGGCGTTTCTGGGAAAGGAGCCAATATGGGAAGTTATTCACCTACTACGGATACGGATGTGGGCTATGGAGTAGGAGCTTGCTTTGTAGATTTTGAAGGATTGAATATCAACGATGGTGACTGTACTATTGTAATTCCTGAACCAGGTAATTTTTTAACGATAGCCAGCGTACCCGCTTTTACGGCCGCTGCTGGGAGTAAAGAGGCAAGTGTTTCTGCCAATGTAAGTTGGACGGTTGCTTCTTCTTCTAATTGGATAACTGTGAATCCACAGTCGGGTACGGACAATGGAACGGTTTCTATTATGGTGAGTGAAAATACTGCTTATACCAGTAGAACGGGCTCTGTTGTGTTTTCTGAAGTTGCAGGGGGTGATGATATTGTAAAAACCATCACGATTCAACAAGAAGGAGCAGATCCTAAATCAAATTTTACTTTGATCAATGATGCGTCTTCCCATGATAAAGTAACGGTTGCTTCTGTTTTTCATGAAGAGATTACAGATTCAAAGAATAATATAGCCATCAATAGTTTGGATAAAAACTTGGATACGCAATGGTCAGGAAATGGAGTTCCGGGTGAAATTGTTTATGATCTAGGTGGGACTTTTGATCTAGGTTTGATTGATTTCGCAACAACTAGCGGTAAAACCTATGAGTTTCAGATTTGGGTTTCCAAAACAACAAATGAATCAAATGCATTCACAAATGCATTTCCAACGCAAGGCAATAATGACGGAAATTTAACTAGTAATTCCACGGGAGAATTTGAAACATATATTTTAGATACTGCCATAGAAGATGTAAAGTATGTGAAGGTTATTGGGTATGGTCAACCTGCTAGACCTAGTGATTGGAATACCATAAAGGAAATTGAATTTTACAAAACTAAAGAGCTGGTTTCTACTACAGATTCTGACGGGGATGGAGTTTTAGACGAAAATGATGTATGTGGCAATACACCAGCAAATACTGAAGTAGATGAAAAGGGCTGTCCAATAATTTTTGAATTGGATGCCGATAATTTTAGCATCAAAACAACTTCAGAGTCTTGTGATGGAAAAAATAATGGGATCATTTTTATGAGTGCCAAAGCAACATATGTGTACAAGGCCACTTTAGATGGAGTTGCCAGTAATTTTGATGGAAAAGAGTTGACTTTGGATGGATTGGCACCTGGTACCTATGAACTGTGTATCGAAATAGAAAGTGAAAATTATGTACAATGTTATAAGGTTGTAATTGATGAAGCTTCGCCAATTGCGGCAAAAATTACTACGGAGTCGAAAGTTTCTACCATTGAGATTACCTCTGGTACAGCACCCTATTCTATACTAAAAAATGGAACTCGATTTTTGGTGACTTCGGAGCAGACAATCAGTATGCCAACTGAAAATGGTGATGTTATTGAAGTTCTTACAGACAATGAATGTGAAGGAAGTTTGCATGAAAAAATAGAAGTGTTTACTGATATAGAAGTTTTTCCTAATCCAACAACCTCTCAAGTAACGATCCAAATGGCGAGTCAAGAGGAAGCTATGTTTGTAGAGGTATTTAATTCTTACGCCCAATTGGTACACTCTAAATACGAAACCATAGAAAATCAACAGATCACATTAGACTTAGAAAACAAACCAAAAGGAGTGTATTATATAAAGCTGTATACTGAAGAGCCGGTGGTTTTAAAAATTATTAAAGAGTAAACTATGAAAACATTTATATATTGGTTTCTTGTATTGTTAGTGATCACTGCTTGTGGGAGTGAAACAACAGAACCAGAGAATGATACAAATACAGCCCCAAGTAGTCCAAGTTCAATGTCCCCAGCGAATAATGAGCTGTGTACTGAATTGACTTTAACGTTTAATTGGAGCGCAGCGATTGATGACGAAGGAGATGCTGTTACTTATCAGTTCCAAGTGGCAACCGATGCAAACTTTACAGCAATTTTTCATGAGGAAACACTTTCAAGTACTACAAAAGTATTGACCTTAACAGTGGATAAGGGATATTATTGGAGGGTGAAAGCTATGGATACAGAAGAAGCAAGTAGCGATTATACATCAGTGCATAATTTTTATACAGAGGGAGAAGGAGTAGAGAACCATGTTCCTTTTGCCGCAGAACTTGTGTCGCCAGTATTGGGAAGTTCTCTAAGTTCGGGGACTACAAAATTGGAATGGTCTGCTACCGATTTAGATGGTGATTCCTTGTTGTTTGATATTTATATAGGCACAGCAAAAGATAATTTACAAAATATTTCTATGGATGTAAGTGATATTGAAGTAGAGGTTTCAACAGTAGCTTCAGAAACCTATTACTGGAGAGTAGATGTAAAAGATACCAATGGAGCGAGTTCTGTTGGGCAGGTATGGGATTTCAAAACCATGTGATTAGATTTAGATTTTGATTAGAAGCATCCATAGAAATATGGGTGCTTTTTTTGATTTTTATTTATCTAAAAAGGATTTATTCTTTAGAAGTGATTAGTTTTGTAGGGACATAAGCCTAGTCAACTCAAAATTTCTCATGCACAACGAAAATTCCTCCAAAAGAAAAAAAACACCTTGGCCAACGAAAAAGGCCATGGCTCAGATTTATGAGCAAAATTTATGGGGTGCTAATGGAGATTTGTTTTATTCTGGTGATGGCTCGCATAAGGAGGCTATTATAACCCCTTATATAAAAAAAGTATCTGAGTTTTTAGATTCCTTTGAAAAACCTATTACTGTTTGTGATCTAGGCTGTGGTGATTTTAATATCGGTAAACAACTTGTAGCAAAAACCAGTAGGTATATCGCTGTAGACATTGTTCCCAAGTTGATTGACTATAATAAAACCCAATTTAGCCAAGCAAATGTGAAATTTGAATGTTTGGATATCGCAAAAGATAGGTTGCCAACCGCAGATTGTGTGTTGATCCGACAAGTGTTACAGCATTTATCAAATGCTGAGGTACATGAAGTTGTAAAAAAAATTAAACAGTACAAATATGTGATTCTTACCGAACATATCCCAAATGGTGATTTTGTACCTAATATTGATATCATTTCTGGTCAGGGAATACGTATAAAAAAGAAGAGTGGCTTAGATTTAATGAAGCCTCCTTTTGATTTAAAAGCAGCAAAATTAACAGAGTTGATATCTTTGGATCTTGAGGGATCTAGAGGGTGTATAAAAACCGTCTTATATCAAATGTTTTAGTGGTTTGTTGTCGGCAATTTTGAGATGAATAAAGGCTTCAATATTACATTGAAGCCTGATAAATTATGTTCTCTAATTTTTAATCTTTTGTGACTAAACTTCCCCACCAGTTGTTATTGGGGTCAAAGTTTCGTCTTAGAAAAGTCAATCTTTGTTTTTCTAAACTTTTTAGTTTTTTAGTTGCTATTTTATGCAAATGTTTTGCTTCTAATTCCTTGTTGTAAATTGGGTCTTTTTCTGGGAAGTTAGCACCTACCTTTTCAAGATAGTCAAACAATTCCTGATCCAATTTTTTTGCAATCTCTGGTTGGCTAGAAACAAGATTGTTAGTTTCAGAAATATCTTGTTTGATGTTATATAATTCTTTTCTTCCGTCTTCGTAATAATGGATAAGTTTCCAGTCTCCTTTTCTAATAATAGAGGAAGGCTCACCTCCTTGATTTCCATAATGAGGATAATGCCATACAAGTGGTCGCTCATCAATTTGTTGCCCTTTTAATAAGGGTAAAAGACTTACACCGTCTTGATGTTCTGAGGGACGTAATTTTGCGCCAACCAAATCTAATATAGTAGGGTAAAAATCTGTTCCTGATACGGGAGTATTACTTTCTTTTATTGCGTTTTTAAGCCAAGGAACTTTGATAAAGTAAGGTTCTCTAATTCCACCTTCAAATTGATATCCTTTACCACCGCGTAAGGGAAGGTTAGAGGTAGAAAAAGAATCGCCCGCAGAAACCCCTCCATTGTCCGAAGTGAATACGACCAAGGTGTTTTGATCCAAGCCTAGCTCTTTTAATCCTTGCATTACTCTCCCGACTGCATCATCCATAGATTCCACCAAACCTCCATAAATTGGATTGTCTTGAACTTGTCTTATGGGAAGGTATTTGGCCATTTTATATCCTGTTTCATCGATACCATTTTTTTCTGCCTTATCTCTATATTTTTGCCATTTGTCTTGTGTTGTTTGTATGGCTCCATGCACGGCATAAAAAGATAGGTAGGCAAAGAATTTTTGGTCTTTATGTTCCTTCATAAAATCTACTGTCTCATTTGCCAAGCGCATGCTTAAATTTTCTCCGTCTTCTTTATTTTCAAGGTTAGGATTGTTCCAAGGAGAAAAATATCCCCCTCTGGGTCCACCGGCATCAAAACCACCAATATTGATGTCAAAACCATGATCTTCAGGCCATGATCCTTTTTTTCCTAAATGCCATTTACCTGCAAAAAAAGTTGTGTATCCTTCTTGTTTTAATGCCTCAGGTAAGGTAATATCTTTGTGTTCTAAATTGTGCTTGTAGGCTGCGGGAAGTAATTTAGAAAAACGCTTTTTTTCTCTCCATTTTTCACCTGATCGTGCACCAATCCAGTCTGTGATTCCATGTCTTGCAGGAAATTTTCCATTTAAAATACTCGCTCTAGAAGGACTGCAGACCTGACAAGTGGCATAGCCTTCATTGAAAATAGTTCCTTCTTTTGCAATTTTATCAATATTGGGTGTTTCATAGAAACTGTCATTTCTTAAGCTTAAATCGTTGTAACCGTAATCATCGGCTAGAATAAATAAAACATTTTTTATTTCTGGCTCTTCTTTAACGGTATCTTGACATGACGTAAATAATAAAGTAAGAAGGGCACCTGTGAATAATTTTCTCATTTTTATTTTTTTGCTAATTTTTTAGATTGAATTGGAATGGCAATGTTTCCGTTGGTGTTTTTATCATAAACGGCAACATATAACATGATAGGTTGTCCTTGGTCATTGGTCAGAACAAAGGGTCTTTCTACTCGTTTTGGTTTCCAAATACTGCCGTCATTTAAAGCAAATTCTTTCTTCATAAAAATCTTGCGTTCATCTGGTTGCCAGTCAAAACCATTCTCCGAGCTAAACAATGCCAATTCGCTTTTTCCCATGACGTGGCATACCATATAATGTTTCTTTATAATTTGATCATACCAAAAGCAAGCATCTTCAGTTTGAGCCTCAGCATACACAGGTTTTGGAACAAATTCAAAAGGACCATCTGGATTGTTAGAAGTTCCTACCAATTGTATTCTAAAGGGATCTTTATGAACCATATCATCCCCTTTCATAATCATATAATAGATGTTGTTTTTGTAAATTACAGCAGGGTTTACAGCAATTTTTTTGAACTTCTCATTGTCTGGTGCAACCACAACTTTTTCCGACCTTATAAATGGACCTTCTGGGTTGTTCGCTGTAGCGACTCCTATACATTGACTTTCTCTAATGATGGTTCTATTATTTTCTAACCATTCTGAAGATGGGTAGCTCGTTTTTCCGTTAACGTTGGGAAAAAAGGATTTAATATTATTTGCGATATAGTACAAATGAATTTTTCCTTCAGCTACAATGGCATAGGGATTGTGTGAGTTGTTGATATCCCAACCGCCTTCTTTTTTTGCTTTTAAAACTACATTCTGAAATATAAACGGTCCTTCAGGAGTTTTAGATACCGCATGAGCAATCTCACAATGTGTCATCCAACCTTTATGTTCGTACTTTTTTTTCCATCTAGAATAGTATGCATGATATTCACCTTCCCATGAAACAACACTCAAGCCCCAAACATAATAGCCCGGTTCCACTAGAACTTGAGAACTTATTTCTTCATTATAGAAGTTTGTTTGTTTCTCTTTGTTTAGTGTTTGGAATGTGATCTCATGATAGCTTTTTATAACTTTTTTCTCTAGGTCGATTTGTTGTTTACAAGTAGCAAATCCAAAGAAAAGTATGATGATTACTATGGGAATTCTCATTATTAAATTTTAAAATGTATGGAACTTTTTTTTAAAGCAAAATAAAGGCAATTATCTAAAAAGGAGAGAAAGGATTGGTTTAATAACAGTAACAAATGTTCAAAAAAAAAGCTCCTTATCATGGATAGGAAGCTTTGCTTAATTTTTGTGAGGATTTATTTTAATTGAATTTCGGCAATTTGAGGATCTGCTGCGCCTAGTTTTTTACTTAGTTTAGAAGGAGAAGAGTTTCCTATAAAGACTTTGTAAAGCCCCTTTTTCCAAATTTTTTCACCTTTTGAGTTGATTACCTTGAGCTCGTTTGATGGAACTGAAAAATTCAAGGTTTTAGTCACTCCCTTTTTAATTGAAATTCTTTGGAATCCTTTCAAACTAGTATTTGGTAAATTATCATTGTTCTTAACCGGACTGATGTAAAGTTGTACCACCTCATCAATATCAAATTCTCCTGTATTGGATACTTTGATCGAAAGCTCTAGATTTTTGTTTTTTCTGATTTTTGAGTTTCTAATTTCTAAATTGTCAAACTTAGTAGTAGAGTAGGTAAGTCCAAAACCAAAAGGAAACATAGGTTCTTCTGTCATATATTTATAGGTTCTACCTTGCATAGAGTAATCTTCAAATGGAGGAAGTTGCGCAACATTTTTTGGAAAAGTGATAGGCAAGTGTCCAGAAGGTGAAATATTTCCAAATAGCACATCTGCAACTGCATTACCTCCTTGTTCTCCAGGGTACCACATTTGTAATATGGCATCGCAGCCCTCTTCAATTCCTTCAAGTGAAACAGCACTACCACTAGCAATGACAAGAATTAATGGTTTGTCCTTCTTTTTCTCAATCATCGTTTTGATATAATCCACTTGGTTTTGAGGAAGCTTTAAGTTTTTTCTATCTCCTTTACTTGGAGAAGCGATTGCATCTACTTCTTCTCCTTCCATATCAGCTGAAATTCCCACGACACAAATAGTAGCATCAGACATACCTACAACAACGGGTGCATAATTCAAAGGGTTTAAGTTTTTTTGAAAAGGCAAAGCACCACTTCTATAATTTAAAGATGTCCCCAAAGAAACGGCATCAGCAATTCCTTCTAGAACAGTAACTAAATTAGGACTGACTCCATAATAGTTTCCCATCAATACATCTGCAGAATTCGCAAAAGGTCCTGTTACATAAGGAACTCGAATGTTTTTTGATAGGGGAAGGGTGTTGTTATCATTTTTCAATAGCACAATTGATTTTTGCGCGGCTTCTCTAGCCAAGGCAATGTGTTCGTCACAATGAATTTTATCTGGACCCATACTATTGTATGGATTTTCACTGTTTTCTTTATCAAGTATTCCTAATCTGAATCGAGTTTTAAAAAGTTGCTCGGTTCTTTCGTCTAGCAATTCTTCAGTGATATATCCTTCTTCAAGGGCTTTTCCTAAAAACTTATACGTAAATCCACAGTTCAGATTTACACCAGCCATCAGGGCTATTGCAGCGGCTTCTTCTTTAGTTTTTGCTGTTTTATGACCTTTGAAAATGTCGTTGATAGCACCACAATCGGATACAACATAGCCGTCAAAGTTCCAGTCTTCCCTTAAAGTTTCTTTCAATAAAAATTCACTTCCAGAGGCTGCTTTTCCATAGACTGCATTGTAAGCACTCATAACTCCTTCTACTTTAGCCTCCGTAATCAAGGCTTCAAATGCAGGTAGGTACGTTTCGTATAAATCTTGTTTGCTAGGCTCTGCATTGAAATGATGGCGTAATTCTTCTGGGCCAGAATGTACCGCAAAATGTTTGGCACAAGCAGCGGATTTTAGGTAATCTGGATTGTCTCCTTGCAAGCCTTTTACAAAAGCTACGCCCATTTTAGACATTAAATAAGGATCTTCACCATAGGTTTCTTGACCACGGCCCCACCTAGGGTCTCTGAAAATATTAACATTGGGAGTCCAAAATGTCAATCCTGCATATTTTCCTCTATTTCCCATACTTTGAGAAACCTCATATTTGGCTCTTGCTTCGGTAGAGATAGCAGAGGATACCCTATGAGCTAAAGTAGGATCAAAGGAAGCACCAATCGCAATTCCTTGTGGGAAAATGGTTGCCTTTCCATTTCTAGCAATTCCATGTAAAGCCTCATTCCACCAGTCATAACTCGGTATGTTTAATCTTTCGATGGCAGGAGCGCTGCTTAATAATTGTTTTAATTTTTCTTCATTGGTCATTTGAGAAACCAAAATTTCCGCTCTTTTTTCAGGCGATAAATTTGGATCCTGAAAAGAAAAATCAATTTCTTGTGCATAACCAGATACAATAGTCGCTATAAATACTAGTAGTGTTTGCTTTATAGAAGAGAGTTTGTTCATATGTTTAGCTTTTGTAAGTGAAGTTGAACTCATCTTGAGTCAATGGTTTTTTCTTGTTTTGCTCTTTAACAATCAACTTAAGAGTGTACTTCTGGTTGTTCTTTAATTTGTTTAATTTCTGAATAGATAGTGACTTATGACCACAACCCGCAAATAAATTTTCATTGAATTGAAGGACCATTTTTTTATCAGCATCCATTACTTTTATAATTACTTCACAATCCTTATTTGCTTTGTAGATATAACTAGTTTTGAGTCCTTCCTTTTTAGAAACCGATTGAGGTTTGTCAGTAAAAAAGATGTTTTCATTAAATATTTGTTGATTGCTGTATTGAGAAGGTGTCGTTTTTTCATCCACATCAACCAAAGTATAGGCTCTAACCCAATCATAATAACAACTGTTCTTTTTAGGATCTGCCAGCTCTTCATCAGTGGGTAATGAAATCCATGGAAATGGATAGGTTTCTGACACTAAATTCACATGCATCGGTTGATCAAAAGGTTCCTTTTTGATGTCAGAATAAAAGTGAACCGATTTTACTTTTCTATCGTCTATATAATAACTGACCTCACTGGCATCATGCCACCAACCTCCATAAGTGTAAAAATCTTGTGATGGTAATGTTTTGGTTTTTATTTTTGATTGAGGAGCTCTTAAATCATGTTTTTTCTTGTCACAATCTGAATACCAAAAATGAGAGTTTGAATTCATTCCTTGAGCAAAATAAGTTCCATTAAAATCTCCAGTTCGTCCAATACATTCCTGAATATCTAATTCCAAGCCATAATTATCACAGCCATTGGGACCTTCTGCTCTTTGATTTGTAGATAACCAAAAAGTTGTAGACATCGTTGTTTTGGCTGCCTTAAATTTACATTCATAGTATCCAAAAAAAGCATCATTACTTTTTGAAATAACAGCACCACCGGCAATATTGAAAGTTAATTCTCTACCATAAGCCTTTACAATTGTATCTTTTTTTAGTTTTTTTCCAGTGATTTGCATAAAACCGTTGCTAACAGAAACTTGAGAAGGTAAAAATATACCAGGCTCTCTACCAATCCATTTTGGGTGATAGTCGTACCATTTATCAGTATCTAATGTGGTTCCATTGAACTCATCAGAAAAAGTTTCATTTAGAATCCAGCGCTTTCCAATAGGTGGGTCTGGTGGATCGGCAACCATTAAAAAAATATTGAATAAAAAAAGTAATGCGGTGATGCTGTTTTTCATAGATGTTCAAATTATTTAGATTGCATTTTTTTATTTTCCTCTGCGATTCTTTTCTTTTGAGCACCATTCAATCCGTGCTTAAAATAATGTTCAGGTTTGTAGTAAACATGATTTTTCTTCATTCCTGGATCATTAATATCCTGACTTAAATCACAGTCGAAACGAGTTAGAATAGAATGGTTCGTTTTCCAACCATTGACCGCTGTAAAATGAGAGATTCCCCAAGTAATACCTCTACCATCTTTAGTATCGGTAAATGCATCAGGAATAAAAGGACCTCCTGCATTTGGCATTAGTTCTGTGATAGAAGCAATATCAAAATTAATTCCATCCTTTGCATACTGGATAGTATTATGTTCGTTTCCATCTCGGATGACCAAAGCAGCAATTCCTTCTTTAAAAGGGAAAAGTGTTGTTTCATGACCTGAATTTATAACTGGGTTCTGTGCGTATTTTGTAAAAGGTCCTAATGGGTTATCAGCAGTGGCTAAACCTTGCATTCTAATTAAGTTTCCTTTGACACCGTAATCCGATTTATAGTATAAATATATTTTTCCTTTGTATACCAATGGGTAAGGATCGTGAATTGAATATTGATCCCATTGTCCAGCGGCACCGTTTGGTATGACAACTTTGTTATAAGGAGTCCAAGGACCATCCGGAGAGTCGGAATAAGAAACGGCAACAGGGCAGTCATCTCCACGTTTTCCACTGGCTTCTTGAAAACCTTGGTAGTACAAGTAATATTTATCTTTCCATTTTAAGATATCTGTGGTTGCAACAGATCTCCATCCTACATTCGGTTTTGGAGGTCTAGGGACGGCAACACCTTGTTCTTCCCAGGTAAACCCATCTTTACTAGTTGCATACCAAATATCACATAAATCCCAGTCGCTTGAAGGAATTGTTTCTGTACTTAATTTAGCTCCTTTTGGAGAAGTAGGTGTTTGCCTATGTGTATACCAAACATAATATTTTCCATTTTCGAAAATAACTTTTGAAGGATCTCTACGAGTAACTGTACCATCATGGTTGCTATAATCCAAACCTTTTAATTCAGTATATTTAAATTGTGTGTACAATTCATTGTATTTAGGTTGGATTCCCATGTAGGCATCATAGTTTCTTTCCATGGCATGACTCAACTTGATGTTCGGTTTTTTATGCTGAATTTCAAATGGAAATCCTTTGTCCTCTTTTTCTGGTAATGACGCGTTTTCTGTTGTTGAATTCGAGGATACACTTGAGCAGGAAATCGCCAAGGGTACTAAAGCTAAGATAAAAAGGCTTTTGATTGTTTTCATAAAATTTAAATTATTGATGTTTACGTAACATTTATAATTACAAATTTCAAGAAAAATCAATAATTCCAAGAACTATAAACTAGACTTTAACTAGATGAATCCTATCCTAGCTAGATTTTAGCAATACATTTGGGTTGGGATTATAACAAATGGTTTATTCCTAAAAAAAAGCATCCATTAAATGAATGCTTTTTATATCAAACTGAAAACTGATGAAGATGATGGTCTAGATGTTTGTAAAACATATTGTTCCATTCTTTTGCTGTTAGAACACCGAAGGAATGAGATTCTTTATTCTCAAAATAGCTTTCTCCTAGTTCTTGCGTTTTTTTGATATATGCAATAAGTCTTTCCTTTTCAATATCGAAATCTCTAGAATCTGAAATAATGAACTCAGGAGCTGTTCGGCTATTTGTTTTATACGATTTCTCGCCAACAACGATATTTTTTACAAATAAATTTAACATCAGCGCTTTGAATTTATTTGGTTTGGCATGTTTCTTTTCAAAGGTGAACTCATAAGTAATACAACAATGTGCCAACATTTGAGCTACAGTCATTTTTCCCCAAACAGGCGTTGTATTGTGATGCAGTTTTTCTATTCTAGCAATGATATTATCACTAACCTTTTTATCAAAAATATTTTCCATGCTGTTATTTTTTCTTCATGTCAATTAAAATAGAAAAAGTGTTGTTCACATCTTCCTCTTTTACCACGATAGTCATTTCATGTGTCGTAGAAATAATTTCTTGCACCGAGATTCCAGCCCAAGCCAATTGTTTTAGAATAAAATAATAAACTCCAGATTGCTCAACATTTGTTTTTGGAAGTTTGATGGTGATAGAAGCAAGTTCATTATGACCGTAAATTAATATTTCTTTTGAAAATAATTCTTTAACCTGCTCTTCTAGGTTTTTACTAGTCACAATATTTGTCTCAAAAATTCCTTGTGAGATGGTGAAAAAATAATCTTTATCGTCACCAATAACATTCAGCAAAGATGTGATGGATCTCAATAAAGTGGGCGTGTTTTTATAAGTGAAATTACATAAGTTAGAACGCACAATAAAATCACCAAGAGAAAAGGTGAATTTTCTTATGTTTTTTCTGATACGCAATAAATTTGAAGGAGAAAGTCTGTTGATGGCCATCATAATTGCCCCAGATTTCACCTCCTTACCAAGGTCACTTTCTACATCCTCTTGAATGGCTCTAGCCAAAGACGATACATTGATCAATTTGTCATTTAAAGCTTCTTCATAAAAAGGAGTTTTTCTGATAATGCTTTCTACCGATTCTTGAATAGTTTTCATGGCCTGTTTAATTTTAAACAATTTGTAATAAAGTGTAAATATATTATAATTTTTTGCTGTAAATTAACAATTGGAGGATTTTTGCGAAACATTTTAACTCTTATAATCTTAACTATTTCAATAGGGGAGGCTTAGAGTTGCTAAATGAATTTAAACAAAAGCAAAATGAAAGTATTAAAATTTGGTGGAACTTCAGTAGGAAGCCCTGAAAGTATAAAAGAGGTAGCGAAAATTGTTTCTAATATAGAAGGACAAAAAATTGTTGTTTTGTCAGCAATGTCTCAAACTACAAATGTTTTACATCAAATAACTGATGCTATTGGTGCTTCTAATTTTGAAGAAGCAAATTCAATCATTGACATGATGATTGATCGTTATAAAAAAGTAATTGAAGGATTATTTTCAACGGAAGCTGTTAAGAATACAGCGAGTGCTTTTATTGAGGAGCGTTTTGATTTTATCAAGTCTTATGCACACGAAGGTTCTGTTGAAATTATTGATGCCATAGAAAAAATCATTGTAGCGCAAGGAGAGATTTTGTCTACAAATATGTTTTCTATATATATGAATGAAATCAATACAGCGGCAAGTTTATTGTCTGCTTTTGATTTTATGAGAATTGATGAAGCCGGAGAGCCTGATTCAGATTTTATCACGGAGAGTTTAGGAGAAATTATCAAGGCGAACGCCAATACAGATATTTTTATCACTCAAGGATATATTTGCTTGAGTCACCTTGGGGATATAGATAATTTAAAACGTGGAGGTAGTGATTATTCAGCTTCATTGATCGGAGCAGCTATTGTAGCAGAAGAGATTCAGATTTGGACAGATATTGATGGGATGCATAATAATGACCCTAGATATGTGGATAAAACCTTTTCATTGAAAGAAATTTCTTTTGATGAGGCAGCTGAGTTAGCGTATTTTGGAGCTAAGATTTTACACCCACAAAGTGTAATTCCTGCAAAAGAGAAAAATGTACCTGTATTGTTAAAGGATACTTTTAATCCAGAATCAGCCGGAACCATCATCCGTAACTGTGAGGTGCCAAATAAAGTAAGAGCCATTGCAGCAAAAGATGGGATTACTGCTATTAGAATTAAATCGTACCGAATGTTAATGGCATACGGTTTCTTAAAAAATATTTTTGAAGTTTTTGAGAAATTCAAGACTTCTATTGACATGATTACTACCTCAGAAGTAGCTGTATCTTTGACGATTGATGATGATACGAATCTTAGTGAAATAGTCAAAGAATTAGAAGATATAGGTAGTGTAAAAGTTGATAGTGATTTAAGTATCATTTGTTTGGCAGGAGATTTTTCTGAAAAACAAAAAGGTGGAAGTGCCGCGATTTTTAATAGCTTGACAAATATTCCTATCAGAATGATTTCTTATGGAGGAAGCAATTATAATGTTTCTTTGGTAGTGAATTCTAAAGATAAAATTCAAGCCTTGCAAGATTTGAATGCAGGAGTTTTTGAAAGCAAATAAAATTTATAAAAATTAAATAAAAAGCCTTCTTTTATGAGAGGCTTTTTTTAGATTGATACTAAAAAAGGCGTAGCGTTTAAAAAAGCTGTCATTTATCATGAAAGCAATAGAGATTTAAGAAACTTTTTTTTATTTTTGCGTTTCACAATTTAAGAAATTACAACAATGGCAATTATAATAACAGACGAATGTATTAACTGTGGGGCTTGTGAGCCAGAATGTCCAAACAATGCAATTTATGAAGGTGCAGAAGATTGGCGTTATTCAGATGGTACTGAACTTTCTGGAGATATCGTATTACCTAACGGAACAAAAGCAAATGCAGACGAGGATCAAGAGGCTGTAGATGATGAGGTTTATTTTATTGTACCAGATAAATGTACAGAGTGTAAAGGATTTCATGATGAGCCACAATGTGCTGCTGTATGTCCAGTAGACTGTTGTGTTCCTGATGATGATATCGTAGAAACAGAAGAAGAGCTTTTAGGAAAAAAAGCATTCATGCACGGAGAGTAATCAACGTACATATAAAAAATAATACATCCCGCTTTATAGTTATATTGCGGGATTTTTATTTCAGAATTATTGAAAATGAGGGTTTTATTTTTTGAATAAAATTTCAAGAAATGATTACATTTGCAACCTCTTAACAAGAATAAAAGATCTCATGTCGAATTGATTTTTGAAGATCTAAAAAATAGAATAACATGAAAGCAGGAATTGTAGGATTACCTAATGTAGGAAAATCAACTTTATTTAATTGTTTATCAAATGCAAAAGCACAAAGTGCAAACTTTCCCTTTTGTACCATTGAGCCGAACATAGGTGTGGTAAATGTGCCTGATTCTAGAGTTGCAACTTTAGAAGAAATGGTAAACCCAGAGCGCGTTGTTCCTGCAACCGTAGAGATTGTTGATATTGCTGGTTTGGTAAAAGGAGCGAGTAAAGGGGAAGGTTTAGGAAATCAATTCTTAGGAAATATTAGAGAAACGGATGCTATTATTCATGTATTGCGTTGTTTTGATAATGATAATATCATACATGTGGATGCTTCTGTAGATCCAGTAAGGGATAAAGAGACTATTGATATAGAATTACAGTTAAAGGATTTAGAAACTGTAGAAAAAAGGTTAGAACGTGTTAAGCGTAATGCGAAAACAGGAAATAAAGAGGCTCAAGCAGAATTTGATGTGTTGAGTAGAATTCAAGAAACTCTTTTAGAAGGGAAATCGGTAAGGACATTAGAGTTCACTGAAAAGGAAATAGAATTTGTTACACCAATGCAGTTTATAACTTCTAAGCCTGTGATGTATGTGTGTAACGTTGATGAAGCAGCTGCAGTAAACGGAAACGATTATGTAGAAAGAGTTAAGGAGACAGTGAAAGACGAAAACGCTGAAATCGTTGTGCTTGCGGTTGGAACTGAAGCAGATATCAATGAGTTAGATGACTATGAAGAGCGTCAAGTATTTTTAGAGGATATAGGTTTGGATGAGCCTGGTTCTGCTAAGTTGATTCGTTCTGCATACAAATTATTAAATCTTCAAACGTATTTTACGGTAGGAGTGAAAGAGGTTAGAGCTTGGACTATCAATATTGGTGATTCAGCTCCTCAAGCGGCAGGAGTAATTCATACTGATTTTGAAAAAGGGTTTATTCGCGCTGAGGTGATTAAGTACAATGATTATATTGAGCTTGGTTCTGAAGTGAAGGTAAAAGAAGCTGGAAAACTTGGAGTTGAAGGAAAAGAATATATCGTAGAAGATGGAGATATCATGAATTTTAGATTCAATGTTTAATCGATAACTAATGAATAAAAAAAAGGTTCAAATTAATTGTTTGAACCTTTTTTTATTGCTTTATATTTTTTGAATTTTAAATATTTTTTCTTCAACCTTAATAAGATACAGGTTTAAAGAAAGACTTGAAATGTCTACAGTATCGCCTTTTCCTTCAAGAAGAAGTGTTCCAAACATATTGTAAACTTTCCAATTTTTGTCTATATGAGTTCCTTTAATGAATAAGGTTTCTTTTGCAGGATTAGGATAAATTTTAATAACAGGTTTTTCTGTCTTTACTACGGATAATTCATCGTCAGTAATAGTTAAGAGTTTTTCCTCATTTACTATATCAGAGTCTGGTGAGGTCCCGCCAATGGGACGAATAGAGATACTTACTTTGTAGTTTTCTCCTAATTCAGCGGTTTCGGCCAACGATATGTTTAAGGTTGTGGATGCATTTTCTGCGGATACCGTTTTTTTTGCATTTCCAAGCCATTTTCCGGATGGAGAGTTAAGAATAGCGACCAAAAGACGGTCTTCTAAGCTATTGTAATTGACCTCTATCGGAATACTTGTGCTTGGGTTTATTGCGTTCTTGAAATCTATAAAATCTATACTTTCCTCAAATAAAGCAGTGTTGATAGTTGCTTTGCTCCAAGATTGACCAAAATGCGCACACCAAATTACATTTTCATCTACGGGGTCGGGTTTTAAGTCGGTAATATGATCAGGTCTTCCAATATTGTTATTTATTTTATACCAAGTCAATCCTGCATCTCTCGACATATAGGCACCTGGATTGATGGGATAAGATCCTTTGTTTTCATGTTGAAGCGGAACATTCACTAGAATAATATTCGAGTTTACCGGTGATACTTCAGTCTGCCATACATAAGGCATGTCAAAAATTTTACTCCAGGTAGTACCGTTATCTTTACTGACCCAAACACCACCTTCATTCAGTTCTCCTTCTTCGTCTCCACAAGAGATAAAAATATGGGCCGTATTTCGATCAATAAAAACATTATTTACCGCTTTGATATCACTTGGAATATCCATTTTAACCCAGCTAGATGCCTTGTCGGTAGATTTGTATAAACCACCATTTCCACCATTTCGTCCGATGTTTAAGGCTGCATATAAAATATCAGGATTTGATGGATCCATTTTTAATCTTCTCACAGAAGCATCGGCAGGTAAACCTGTGTTTTCTGTGGTCCAAGTATATCCACCATCTGTACTTTTGTGAACTCCTGTATCGGTAAAATCTTCAGGTTGTTTGGATGAAGATACTTCTGCAATAGCATTTGCAATAGATGTAAAATAGATATTATCAGTATCATTATAATCAATGGTTAATGAGTATTGAAATAAATTATCTCCAGATAGATTTGAAGCAGAATAAACCAAAGGTTCAGAAATGTTAGTCCATGTTTGTCCTGCATCACTTGATTTTCTAAAAAACCCTCGATGTGATTGCCTGAATTGTAAAGTATAGATGATGTCTGGGTTTTTAGGGTCTACTGCGACCGTTGCTGTTGAATGTGCACCTCCTGCATTCACTTGTCCCTCGAGTTGCTTTACAGCTACTTTGGTGTCATCAGGAAAATGACCTAATGGGGCTGATTCCCATAAGCCATGCTCTCCACTACAAAATAGTTTTCTATCAGTAACTCCGGTCTCAAGGAGCATAAATCTTCCAGGTAGATTACTTGCTCCTTTTCCTACCCAATGATCGCTACCCTCAGAAGTTTCAGTATCATCAATTTGTTCCCAGCTAGTTCCGTTGTTGGTTGATTTTAAAACTTGTTGATCTAAACAGATGAACACATGCCCTTGAGAATTGATGCTTAAAAAGCGATTTCCCCAGGTTTCTTGGTTTCTGTCAATTTCTGGTTGCAAGTGAGCAAATTTTGTATTCACGTCCATGGATACGCCTCGGTTATCCCAATAATCCTTGTTTTTTTGTTCAGACCAGTACGGACCTGTTTTGGCACATGGGAACCAGGTAGTACCTCCATCTTCCGTTTTCCAGATATCACCGGGTCCGAAGGATTTATCATGTTTTACATTATTACCAATATAAATTTCATTTTTATTCAAAGG
Source organism: Flavicella sp. (assembly GCF_029238425.1). Taxonomy (GTDB): domain Bacteria; phylum Bacteroidota; class Bacteroidia; order Flavobacteriales; family Flavobacteriaceae; genus Flavicella. The sequence continues at coordinate 32,085 of NZ_JAQWGB010000129.1, read as the reverse complement.
ATTTACAACAATCCTGTTGTAGTTAGGTAGGATGGATGTCGGATAATCAGGGTACTCTGTCTCAATGTAAGATTTCTCTTCCTCTAACCAAAAAGCGACCGCTTTAAAATATTTATCTCTTGTCGTGTAGTTTGTCACTTGGGTTAAATCCAAAGCTAAATTTCCGGTGATGCTAGCCCATGAACTACCTGCATCTGTACTTTTAAAAATTCCGCCTGTTGAGGATATTGTACTGCCATTTGGACTATATACAGGTTGTTCTACGAGATACATGATAAATTCTTCTGTTTCCGAATTGTAATAGGCGGTAAGGTCTTTAGGTAAGTTGTTAGGCAAACCGTTGTTGGTGCTTTTTGTCCAATTGATTCCTTGATCATCACTTAAGTATAAACCACTTTTAGCTATAAGAACAATCCTATCTGTATTCGTTGGGTCAATTACAATTTGTGCCACATCTAAAGTAGAAGGAAGTCCAGCTGTAATTTTTGTCCATGTAACACCTTTGTCTGTACTTTTATAGACATGGCCATACTGTGCGTATCGGTACACATGACCTTGAATATTGTTAACACTTCTATGATATTCTTTTACGTCCCAAAAGGTACCGGCACCTATATACCAGTTGTTATCGTTGGTTGGATCAACAACCAATTTAGAGTGTCTTCCTCCAAAATCAACAGGTTGTAATATCCATTTTTTTCCTTTGTCAGTAGTTTTTAAAAGATTTCCTCTAGTGTCGATCGCATATCCGAAATTTTCATCTTGATGAGAAAATGTGATATCTCGAACCCTTTTCATTAATTGTCCTGTGTCATCAGAGTCCTTTAGTGTTTTCCATGATTCTCCACCATCAGCAGTGTAATAGGAATCGAACATATCTGGACTTTGATACATGAAATTATCATCGGTTGGATGAATCCAAAAGTGTTCACAATAGCCAGCCATACCGGGGCCAAATTGAACCCAGTTTACTGAATTGTGTGAGTTAACTTTTTCTGTTCTAAGTTTTTCAAAATATGCCTCATCCAATTGAGCATAAATATTAAAACCTATGAAAAAGAATAAAAATAATAGATTATGAATTGATTTTTTTGTTCGTTGCATTTTGGTTTTTGATTAGGTGTTACGAAAAAAATCATAAAACCATAAACCTAATAGCACATATGTGTAAACCTGTTTTATTAAAACATATGAAGTAGTGTTTTGAACATCTCTTTTAAAAAATCTATTTCTATGCTGGTTTTATCTAGTTAAAGTGTAATGTTTTGAAAGCATTTTACAAGAAGTAAAAACCATCCAATTACCAAAAACAAACCTCCTAAGGGGGTAATAGGGCCAAGAATTTTTATTTTCTTGTTTTTAGCAGAGCTTAATACCAATCCATAAATACTGAATGAAAACAGAAAAGTTCCTATGATAAAACTATAGGCGATATAACTCTCTATTGGACTGGTGAAACTAAGAGTACTTGAGATAAATAATAAAACAAGGGCATGGTACATTTGGTATTTAACTCCTGTCTCAAAACTTTTAAGTAAGTCTTCTGGTACTATTTTTTTTAAGGCATGAGCTCCAAAGGCTCCAAAAACAACAGCAAACATTCCATAGAAGCTTGCAAATAGTAATGTGATTTGATTCATATCGGTAATAATTTTTATAAAACTTTTATATTTTTTAAGAGCTGCAAGATAACATGGAACATCCTACTTTGTTCTTCGCCCATTCTGGTCTTTTAGCAAACCATTTTTCAAATTCTGGTTGTTCGTCGTATGGCTTTTTTAATAATTGATAAAATTGGTCAATAAGGCTATAGTCTGAATTGTCAGCTGCATCAATGGCTAATTGCGCCATATAATTTCTAAGTACGTATTTAGGATTTACTAGATTCATTTGTTTTTTCCTTTCGGAATCATTCTGTGTTTCTTTTTTTAGTCGATTTAAATAACTTTCGATCCAAGCAAGCCATTTCGTTTTTGTGTTTTCCTTAGTTTTGGGAATATCGTAGAAGGCATCTGATATTTTTTTATAAGCAGCTTCAGAGCTATCATTGATTGAGATCGACGCTAAATTTCTGAAGAAAATAGTCATGTCAGTTTCCGTAAGATGTAGCGTGTTTTCAAGTTCGTTGATCAATTGACCATCCGTATCAAAATTATTTTCAAGACCAATTTTAGAACACATCATTTTATGATATTTCTTTTCGAAGTCTGTTTTATAGCTCTCTAATACCGATTCTAATGGAGCTGTTTCTTCAATTAACGGATAAATAGCATTGGCTAATTTCAAAAGATTCCATAATCCCATATTTGCTTGGTTTCCGTAACGATATCTTTTGTTTTGTCGATCCGTTGTGTTTGGAGTCCAGTTGTAATCATAGCCTTCTAACCAGCCATATGGACCGTAATCTATGCTAAGTCCTAAGATAGACATGTTATCTGTATTCATCACTCCATGCACAAAACCTACACGTTGCCAGTGAATAATCATATCCAAGGTTTTATCGGCAACTTCCTTAAAGAAATCGAGATATACTTGTTTAGACGGTTTTCCTAAATGTTTGTAAAAGTGATTGATGGTATAGTCAATAAGTGTTTTTAGGGTTGTGATTTCTTCTCGAGCAGCGAAAATTTCATAATTTCCAAATCTTAGAAAAGACGGGGCAACTCTTGTTACGATAGCTCCTTTTTCATAAGCAGGATTTCCATTGTATAAAATATCACGTAAAACATCATCACCAGACAAGGATAGACTTAGGGCTCTTGTGGTTGGAACTCCTAAATGAAACATAGCTTCACTACATAAATATTCTCTTATAGAAGATCTTAAAACAGCCAATCCATCTGCGGTTCTTGAATAGGGGGTTGGACCTGCTCCTTTCAATTGAAGCGCCCAGGAATTGTTGTTGTGTTCAACTTCTCCAAGATTGATAGCTCGGCCATCACCAAGTTGTCCTGCCCAATTTCCAAATTGATGTCCTCCATAACACATGGCATAAGGTTGCATCTCTTTAAAGACTTTATTCCCTGTAAATACTTGAAGAAATTCGTCCGAGGCAGCGTCTTCTTTAGTCAGGCCCAAAAGATTTTGAACCTCAGCTGAAGAATGCAGTAACTTAGGCTCTTTTGTTTTTTTAGGTTTTACATATGAGTAGCATGCATTTGATACTTGTCTACGCGAATTTTCTATAATTGGATCAGATGGGAGCTCTTTGTTAAAGGTATCTTGTAAGTTCAGCTTCATGTGTACAAAGTTACCACATTAGGCTCAATGATATTGCTTTTGCTGGCTTATAAATAAAAAAAGAAGGTTTTCAAACCTTCTTTTTTTATAGGTGGGGTAGAATTTAATTGGTTTCAATTACATCGGGCATATAAGATGCTGGAAGTTTTACGGCAGGGTCGTCGTGAGTTTCAATGCTATAATTGCTAACATCATTATAAAAAAGAATATAATCTAAACTACATCCTTGTGCCCTTCCTGAGATGGTTAAAGTATAGGACTGACCTGCGGATAGATAATAAATGGCTTTGTTTAACTTTTTTACACCGTTTACATGACCTTCCATTTTATGCGCCGATCCCCATTTGCGAACTCCTCGTCCCCAAAATTTATGGTTTTTCTTTAGGTCTTCTGTAGGGAATACGCATTTGGAAGAAAAGGTTCCGGCTAATTTTATCCATACATCATTTCTTTTGTCTCCCTCTTCATGGTCATTGAGCGGTTGGTACATACGCATTACAATTCTATACTTTGCTGTTTTCGGACAAGTAAACGTATACTTAAGAGGTGACTTAGCGCTTCCTCCGTTTAGATTATTTCCTGTAAATTCTAGGTAACCATTGTTTATCGGTGCAACATTTCCTTCGTGGTATTCTGGGTTTCCAGGTACTCGTTTGACCCATAGCCCTAAATCAGATTTTGTTATTTCCGGCTCAAAGACAACATAATCTTCACCATATTTTACACCATCTTTTGTAAATGGATATGTTGTGGGTTCTTCTTCTTCTTCAGGCTCCTCCTCTTTAATAGGAGTATCACTTGGAGTTTCATCTTTTTCAGTTTCTGTAATGTCAGTATCACTACTTGAATTACATGCTTGGATTGATAGTACTATTAAAAATAGTGCAAGGAATTTCGTTTTCATAGTTTAAGTTGTAGGGTTTAGTGAACTCAATGATAGTGTTTTCTTTGAGTTATTTATAGAACTCTAGTTTCTAAGATTAGAACATATGTTTCAAATGAATCTAGTATAATTGGTATAGAAAACTAACTCGTTTTAGGTCCTTTAAAATACGAAGTCAATGGATAGCGCTATGTTGAACATCGTATATTGAAAGTATTTGAACAAGGGCAGCGTATTATAAATACTAATATTTGCAATATGTTTAAATTAAAAGCAAATACATTAGGAGTTGTATTGGCGGTATTAGGAGTGATCCTTTTTTCGGCCAAAGCGATTATGGTAAAATTAGCTTATCATTATGAAATTGATTCGGTAAGTCTTTTGTTGTTAAGAATGTTGTTTTCGCTACCGGTATACGTTGTAATTGCATTTGTAACAAGAAAACAAACGAATCAAAGCATAAAGAAAACGGATTATCTATGGTTGGTCTTTTTCGGGTTTGTGGGCTATTATCTTGCGAGTTATTTTGACTTTGAAGGCTTGCAATATATAAAAGCGGGTCTAGAAAGAATTGTTCTATTTGTGTATCCAACGTTGGTACTTATCATTTCCCGATTGTTTTTGAAAACTAAAATATCAAGAATTCAAATATTTGCTATTTTTCTAACTTATTTAGGGGTTCTAACTGCTTTTTCAGGAGAGCTAGATCTTTCTAGTGAAAATTTGTACTTAGGAGTTGGCTTGATTTTTATGAGTGCATTGACCTATGCCATGTATTTGGTAGGTAGTGGCTGGTTGATCCCAAAATTTGGAGTCGTTCGTTTTACGTCCTATGCTATGATAATTAGTACAATTTGTGTGTTGTTACATTATATTTTTACGCATGAAATTGATTTGCTTGGTTATCCTCAAGAAGTATACTTCTTAGGTATTGGAATGGCTATTCTATCCACAATTATTCCTTCTTTTATGGTTTCTAAATCTATTGAATTGATAGGAAGCTCTAATTTTTCAATAATTGCTAGTATTGGTCCAATTTCAACAATATTATTGGCCTATATTGTTCTTGGAGAACAGTTGAATGCAAGTCAATTGATAGGGACAATTATTGTAATTGTAGGAGTATCTCTTGTGTCTAGAAAAGCAAAAAAATAATTAATTGATAATTAGGTTTTTTGTTGCTGTTCCATGTTGGTTTGCAAGTTGGATATAGTAGATTCCTTTTGATAAATTTTCTGTACTTAATTGGATTGTTTCCTTTTTTTTAATCTCCGTTAAAACAAGTACTCCAAGGGAACTAAATATGCTTATTTGTCCGGTATTTTCCGATTTCAGATTCAGGGTTGTTTTAGCCGGGTTTGGATACATAGTGAAGACGGTTTTTTGTTCCGCTTCTGATATTGAAGCTGTATTGTCATTCTCAAAGACAATATCATCAATATAAAACAAAGCATTTGAACTTGAAATATCCTGTCCTCTTACACGAATAGAAAGTCTGTCCCCATCCGTTACATTAGTGTCTGAAGCAGAAGCTCTATTAAAGCTTTTTGAAACCTCAACCCATTCACCTTTGTTAACTCCAGTCAGGTCAAAGAAAATTGTGGTACCTGGATTTTTAAGCTGACAATACAACCTATCAATGTCAGTTGTAGGATCTATCCATATTTTTAAAGTAATTTTATTACTTCCAGAAGGCAAATCTAAAGAACCGAAAGGTGCATCCGCATAGGTATTTGTTGCAAAGGGAGATTCTTTTTCAAAACGTAAAGAAATATCTCCAGAAGCAGATTTTTCGTCTTTCATTCTAAAACCAGAATTTGGGTTTGTTGACCAATTCCTGCTTCGTCCTTGATAATAGAAGGGGCCTTCAAAGCCTAATGAATTGAAATCAGGGCCAATTATTTCTTTTTGCCAGATTCTTATATAGTCAATTTTGTATTCAGCATCTGGAGTAAGATCCGCTAAAGTTGGCATTCCGTACCAAGAGAAAACCTCTGAATCAATCCAAAGTTCCTGCGGGTATTGATGTCTCCATTGGTCGTTTGCTTCGAGTTCAGCGCGTGTGGCTGTTCTTATCAATTCTCCCTCAAAATATATTTTTATATAATCTTCATCCCATTCAAAACCATAAACATAATAATCACTGGCAACTCTTACATCTAATACCTCTTCTACCTTCCAGTTTTGATGATTTTCATCCGCATCAGGATCCCAGTTGATCATATTGGTGCGATATTTCTTTTCTAATTCTTCAGGTCTGTTTTCTGGATTTCCGATAGGTCTTTTTCCGTAATTTTCTGTCATGTCAATTTCAGAATGATAACCGGTGGTCTAGAAAGAAGAGGTTACTGGAGCATCTGGGGCGATGCACCTTATTTCCATGTAGCCATATTTGAAAAAACGTTCACTGATAATAGCAGCTTGAGTAATAGGCTGACTTTTATTTTCTCCTCCGTAAGGTATATCCCCTAGGGATTCATCTGCAAATTCAAAGTCAGGATCCCATTTGGAATATAAGATAAGTTCATTGTTGATAACAGCTACGTTTTCAGGAGCAAACTGAGCTGGAGCTCTCCCTTTCCATTTATTTCTGTAGTCATTGTTTTCTCCAAGAATCCACCATTTATCCTTGTCTAACGAATTTCCATCAAACTCATCACTCAATGCCTCGTTTAGAATCCACCCTTCAGAATTTGTAGGGTCTGAAGCTGGGTAGTTCTGACCATGCATATAACTTATTACGAAAAGAAATAGTGGAATCAAAAAAGTAGATGTCTTGCTATAATTGGCTGTAGTTGTCATTTTATTCTGTAGGGTTTGATTTTAGAGAAAAACAAATCAGGTAAAAATGTTCCTTCTCGAACCTCAAAGAAATGAATTGATGCCGCAAGAAAAACAAACGTTTTTACCTGATTGTATGTTGATTTTAACCCTTTTTACGGAATAAAATGATAAAAATAAAGTGGATTACTTTTTTATGCCAAATTGATAGCTACAAAAAGAATAATATTCTTCTCCCGGATTTAGTAGGGTAGAAGGGTATGTTTTTGAGTTGGGTGAGTTCGGAAAATGTTGTGTTTCGATGCAAAATGCATCTTTATTCAGATAGGTTTTATTTTGCTTTCCTGTTCCACATCCTGTTACCCAGTTTCCTGTGTAAAACTGAGCACCTGGCTCATTGGTAAATACAGTCAAGGTTCTTTTTGAACTTGGATCTATGGCATACGCAGCAATTTCCTTTTGATTAGGATTAGAAAACACAAAAGTATGATCGTATCCACGTGCCATTTCTAGTTGTTTATTATCGTCATTGATGTTTTGACCGATAGCCTTAAGTTCTCTAAAGTCGAAAGGAGAGTTTTCTACAGACTCAGGATCTCCTAACGGTATGGCAGTTTCATCGGTTGGTAAATACCTATTTGCATTTAATTGTAATAAATGATCTGTAATGGTACCAGATCCTGCTCCTTTTAGATTGAAGTAGGAGTGGTTGGTAAGGTTTACATGGGTTGCTTTGTCTGTGGTTGCTGTGTATTTTATTTCAAGAGCATTGTTCTCAGTAAGGCTATACACAACGGTAACGCTTAAGTTTCCTGGGTATCCCTCTTCTCCATCTTTCGATACATAACGCAACTGAAGTTGTGAGTCATTTAACAATTTAGCATCCCATACAACATGAGAAAATCCTTTCAAACCACCGTGTAAATGATTAGGTCCATTGTTAATCGCACCCTTGAATTCATTTCCATTCAATTCAAATCTACCTTCTGCGATTCTATTTCCATATCTTCCAATAAGAGCACCTAAGTAAACCTCACTAGGTGGATTCATATAACTTTCTAAATTGTCGTATCCCAAAACTACATCATCAAAGTTTCCATCAGCATCCGGAGCCCATAAGGAAACAACTCTACCACCAAAATTGGTAATCTGCGCAGTGAATCCATTTGCATTGGTCAACGTAAATAGTTTTACATTTTTTCCATCGATAATTTTTTCAAAATTCTGTGAGTTAACAAGGTCTAGGGTCATTAGTTTTTTTTTTGAATTATGATTTCTTCGAAAGTGGCGGAGGAGTCACATCTTTTTACCAATAGAGAAACTTCCATTTCTTTAAGTTCTCCATTGATTCTATAGGTTTGACATGGTTTTTTTGTATCTGTGTCACTTTGAGAAAAGTCCACATCACTTTGTGTTAAAAGATAAGCGATTTGAATAGAGTCTAAATTAAACTGGGTATAGGTTTGTTGTGCTTGATCTGAGAAATAACGATGTTCTTTGACACGTATACTTTTTAGAGTTCTTGCATCTGGACCATACGGAAATTGAATATTCTTTTTCTTAGCCAAAAATATCACAGCTATGATACCTAAAGTTAAACCAAAAAAGAAATAGATGAAGCGGTTCGCTATGTTCATAAGTAGTTTTTAAACGGCAAAAATACTATTATAAAGCGAGAATCATAAAGAAAAATATATTTTTATAAAATCAATAAGTTGATATCATTATAGGGTAAATTAAACCATTCTCCAACCGCTTTGTTGGTAAGGATTCCATGATAATAATACATTCCACTTCTGAGGGTTCTTTCTTTTCTAAAAGCTTGCTCAAAACCTCCTTCATCTGCGATATGAATTAAAAATGGAGTAAGTATATTACTTATAGAAACGGTTGCTGTTCTTGCATATCTCGATGGAATATTGGGAACACAATAATGCACAACATCGTGTTTTTTAAATGTAGGCTGACTATGTGTTGTAACTTCTGAAGTTTCAATACACCCTCCACGATCAATACTTACATCTACAAGCACAGATCCTGGTTTCATTAGTTGTACCATGGCGTCCGTAATTACAATAGGAGCACGTGACTTACCTCTAATAGCACCAATCAATACATCACAACGCATCAGGGCTTTTTGCAAAGTCCTTGGTTGCAAGGAAGAAGTATAAATTGGTTGGTTTAAGCTTTTTTGCAAGCATCTTAATTTTGAAATCGAATTGTCAAAAACTTTTACCGAAGCTCCTTGTCCGATAGCCGATTTAGCGGCAAATTCTCCAACAGTACCTGCTCCAATGATAACAACCTCTGCAGGAGGTACACCTCCAATATTACCAAGTAACAATCCATTTCCTTGATTTTGGGTGCTCATCAATTCTGCAGCAATAAGTATAGAGGCGGTACCGGCAATTTCACTCAAAGATTGAACAACTGGATACATGCCTTCTCGGTCTTTGATAAAATCAAATGCAATGGCAGTAATTCTTTTGCTAGCCAATGCTTCAAAATATTTTTTTTGTTGTGTTTTGAGTTGAAGCGCAGAGACAAGAATCGTCTGAGGCTTTATCATTTCTATCTCCTTTAAAGAAGGCGGTTCAATTTTAAGAACAATATTACAACCGAATACTTCTTCAGAATTGTAAGCGATTTTGGCACCAGCTTCTGAATAATTTTGATCGGTAAAATTGGCACCTTCCCCAGCACCCGTTTCCACAATAATTCTATGTCCACATTGCGTCATTGCTGCTACGGCATCTGGTGTTAGACAGATTCTTTTCTCTTCAAAAGAAGTCTCTTTAGGCAAACCTATCAATAGCTCTCCTTTCTGTTTTCGAGTTTCAAGTTTTTCTTCTTGAGGCATTAATTCTTCTTTGCTGAATGGGGAGAAATGTTGACTCATGTTCTTAGAATAGGTAGGTTAGCAGTTTATTAGGTCAAGTTAATTTTCCAATTGAATGGATCTAGAATTATCTTCGTTTTTAGTGATGTGTAATTTAACACTCTCTAAAGGTAGTAAATTTTCTAGTACAGAAGGCCATTCAATAAAACACCAAGAGTCACTATATAAATATTCTTCTAGGCCAATATCATACGCCTCTTCTTCATGATTGATTCTGTAAAAATCGAAGTGAAAAAGGCTTTCTTTGTTTTTTGTAATGTATTCGTTTACCAATGAAAATGTTGGAGAGCTAGCTTCTTCCTTTACACCAAGTTCTTTCGCTAACTGCTTGATCAAAGTAGTTTTTCCCATTCCCATTTCACCGTAAAAAAGAAACGTTTTATGTTTTGCGTTTTTTAGGATTTCCTGCGCGGTTTCCGTCAAGTTGTCCAAGGTATATTGTAATTCCATGTTATACTTATAAAAAAATTATTTGGGTTCAAAGATAGCACATGGAATGATCATTTCCTCCAAAGAAATTCCCCCATGTTGGTAGGTGTTTTTATAATATTTCACAAAGTGATTGTAATTATTTGGGTATGCAAAAAATAAATCTTCTTTTGCGAAAATAAAAGAACTGTTCATATGTTGCGTCGGAAGAAATATGTCCTTCGGGTTTTGAACGGCATATACATCTTTGTCTTCATAAGTAAGACTTCTTCCTGTTTTATATCTCAGATTAGAGCTAATACTTTTTGTCCCAATTACTTTAGTAGGTGTTTTACTATTGATAGTTCCATGATCGGTGGTGATGATCAGTTGCATACCTGCCTTTTTAGCTTTCTGAATAGTACTAAAGATAGGACTGTTTTTAAACCAACTTAAGGTAAGAGATCTATAGGCTTTTTCATCACCAGTCAACTCTTTGATCACGTCTAATTCCGTTTTAGAATGTGAAAGCATGTCTACAAAATTATACACGATAACTGACAAGTCAGTTGCTTTCAAACTATTGAAATTAGCATCTAATTCTTTGGCTCCTTTTAAAGTTGTTATTTTATTGTAGTCAAATGTAAGATCTGGTTTTAGTCTTTTTATTTGGGCTGCCAAAAAATCTTTTTCATGTAGGTTTTTTCCTCCCTCGTCTTCATCATTTTTCCAAAAATTAGGGAACTGTTTTTCCATGTCCAAAGGAGTCATTCCGGAGAAAAACGCGTTTCTTGCATATTGAGTTGCTGTTGGCAGTATACTGAAATAAGGAGTTTCTTTTGTTTTTTTATAAAAAGGACTGATGTGAGTTTCAATGGATTTCCATTGATCGTATCTTAGATTATCGATAACAATCAATAAGGTTCCGTTTTTGTTCGTCATTTCCGGAAGAATCTCTTCCTTAAACAAGGTATGAGAGAATGCCGGTCTGTCATTATCTGTTAAAAGATCTTGATAGTTCTTTTTAATAAATTTAAAAAACAAACTATTTGCTTCTTGTTTTTGACTTTCAAGAATACTAAGCATTCCAGTATCACTGATATTCTCCAGTTCTAATTCCCAATGCAAAAGCTTTTGATACAGTTCTATCCATTCTTCATAAGAATTAACCATGGCTAAATCCATAGAGATTTTACGAAACTCTTGCTGGTAATTTGAAGTAGTTTTTTGAGAAATCAAACGGGAATGATCTAAATTCTTTTTTAAGCTCAATAATATTTGGCTTGGATTCACTGGTTTGATAAGATAATCGGCGATTTTAGAACCAATGGCATCTTCCATGATATATTCCTCTTCACTCTTTGTGATCATGATTACAGGTAAGTTTGGCTTTGAGTTTTTTATTTCCGTCAAAGTTTCTATTCCTGTGAGTCCTGGCATGTTTTCATCCAGAAACACAATGTCATAATTGTTCTCGGCAATTAAGTCGATAGCATCCGCTCCATTAGTACATTTTGAAACCTCATAGTTTTTACCTTCTAGAAATAAAATATGGGGTTTTAATAATTCAATTTCGTCATCAACCCAAAGAATATGTATGTTTTTCATTTTTTGCCTTTCATGTTATTTAAAGTAATCATTTTCAATAGAGCTAATAATTGAATATTTAGTCACTGTTTCTTAAAGAATGTTATATTTGTTACAATCAAAAAAACAAAATTTTGAGCGCTAAACAAACAAATAAATTAAAAATATTAAACGACCCAATTTACGGATTTATTGCTATCCCTAACGCATTAATTTTTGATTTAATCGAACACTCTTATTTTCAGCGATTAAGAAGGATTTCTCAGATGGGACTTTCGTATTTAGTTTATCCCGGAGCACATCATACAAGATTTCATCATGCCATTGGATGTATGCATCTAATGCAGAGTGCAGTTCAAACCTTAAGATCCAAGGGGGGTGAAATTTCGGAGGACGAAGCTACGGCTCTTTATATTGCTATTTTATTACATGATATTGGGCATGGACCTTTTTCTCATGCTTTGGAACATAGTATTGTGACTGGAATTAGTCATGAAGAGATTTCTTTGTTTTATATGAAGGAGTTGAATAAAGAATTCAATGGTCAGCTAAGTTTAGCCATTGAGGTGTTTGAAGGAAAGTATCCAAGAAAATTTATGCACCAATTGATTTCGAGTCAATTAGATATGGATCGATTGGATTATTTAAAACGAGATAGTTTTTATAGTGGAGTAGCAGAAGGGAATATCAATTCAGAACGTTTGATTGCTATGTTATATGTAGTAGATGACGAATTGGTACTAGAAGAAAAAGGGATTTATTCTGCAGAAAAATTCATTGTAGGAAGACGTTTGATGTATTGGCAAGTATACCTTCATAAAACAGGAGTTGTGGCCGAAAAAATGCTTGTCAATTTATTAAGAAGGGCAAATGAATTGGCTAAAAAAGGGGATAAGTTAAGTGGAAGTAAGGCTTTTAGTTTCTTTTTAGAAAATCAAATTTCAGAGAATAACTTTGATTTCGAAGTTTTAAAAACATTTGCCAAGTTAGATGATTATGACATTCTATCTGCTATAAAAGATTGGATCAGTCATGACGATAAGGTTCTTTCTAGCCTATCTAAAATGATTATTAATAGGAATTTATTGAGAATTGAATTGAGCAATGATCCAATTGATGAAGATTATTATCATTCAATGATAGATTTGAAGAAAAAAGAATTGGAGTTTTCTGATGAGGAACTGAGCTATTTTATCTTTACAGATTGTGTTCAAAATCAAGCCTATGACTCTTCAAAAAGTAAGATAAACATCTATTTTAAAAATGGTGTTATTAAGGATCTCTCTGAAGCTTCAGATCAATTAAATATTCAAGCATTGACAAAACCAGTGATTAAATATTTCATATGTTACCCGAAGAAATAGGATTGGCAGAAACCATATTAATTTTATACTTTTGCAAGCAATGAAATTTACAGCAACGCAAATAGCAGAGTTATTAGAAGGTGATATTGTTGGGGATCCCAATGTTGAAGTTTCTAAGCTTGCAAAAATAGAAGAAGGGACAGAGGGAGCTTTGACCTTTTTATCTAACGAAAAATATACCTCGTATATATATACAACAAATGCCTCTTTGGCAATTGTTAACAAAAGTTTTGAACCGACAAAGAAGATTTCTGCAACCTTAATTAAAGTAGATGACGCTTATGCTGCATTTACCAAATTACTTACTTTTTATAATGAAGTAAAGCAGAATAAAACAGGAAAAGAGGAACCGCATTTTATTAGTGACTCCGCAGAGATTGGAATTAATATATATTTAGGTGCGTTTGCATATATTGGAAACAATGTGAAAATAGGAGATGATGTAAAGATTTACCCTCATTGTTATATAGGAGATAACGTAACTATTGAAAGTGGTACCACTTTATTTAGTGGCGTAAAAGTATATTCTGATTGTAAAATTGGTAACAATTGTAAAATTCATGCGGGAGCCATTATTGGTGCAGATGGATTTGGATTCGCACCCGATGAAAATAAGGTGTATACAGCAATTCCTCAGATAGGAAATGTTATCATTGAAGACAATGTTGATATTGGAGCGAATACGACCATAGATAGAGCAACTTTAGGGTCTACCATTATCAGGAAAGGAGTGAAGTTGGATAATTTAATTCAAATAGCTCATAATTGTGAAATTGATGAGAATACGGTGATAGCTGCACAAACAGGAATATCAGGATCTACTAAAATAGGAAAAAGAACTATGATTGGTGGTCAAGCCGCTTTTGCAGGACATATCAAAATTGGAGATGATGTTGTTGTTTCTGGGTTTTCTGGTGTCAGAAAAAATGTAAAAGATAAAGACATTGTTATTGGGTTTCCGGCTTACAATATTCAGAAATGGAACAAATCGTCTGCTATTGTAAGGAATTTACCATCTTATGTGGAGAAAATAAACGAGTTAGAAAAAGAAATTAAAGCATTAAAAGAAAAATAGAATGCAACGCAACCAACAAACTATAGAAAAAGAAGTTACGCTTAAAGGTATTGGATTACATACAGGAAAAGAGGTAACCTTAACTTTTAAGCCTGCACCAGAAAATCATGGTTATGCTTTTGTAAGAGTTGATTTAGAAGGGAAGCCTAGTATTGAACCTAAAGCTGAATATGTAACAGATACACAAAGAGGAACCAATTTAGAGAAGAATGGTGTTAGCATTAATACCTCTGAGCATGTACTTGCAGCCGCAGTTGGATTGGGAGTTACCAATCTAATTATTGAGTTAGATGCTTCTGAGCCTCCAATTATGGATGGTTCTTCAAAATTTTTTGTACAGGCAATAGAACAGGCGGGTATCTTAACTCAAGAAGCTATTGTCGACGAATACATCGTAAAAGAAATTATAAGTTACCGAGATGAGGAAACTGGAAGTGAAATAATGATTGTTCCTTCTGATGAGTATCAAGTAACAACAATGGTAGATTTTGGAACTCAAATCTTAGGGACGCAAAATGCTTCTTTAGAGAAAATGAGTAATTTCAAATCAGAAATTGCAAATGCGCGTACTTTTAGCTTTTTGCACGAATTAGAAATGTTATTAGATAACAACCTTATCAAAGGTGGAGATTTAAATAATGCTATTGTTTATGTAGATAAAGAGATCTCTGAAAATACAATGTATAAGTTGAAAAAAGCATTCAATAAGGATGCTATTGCTGTAACGGCAAATGGTGTGTTGGACAATCTTACATTGCACTGGGCAAATGAAGCAGCAAAACATAAATTATTAGATGTAATAGGGGATTTGGCCTTAGTTGGAACTCCGATTAGAGGTAAAGTTATTGCGAATAAACCTGGACACTCTATCAATACTAAGTTTGCTAAGAAATTGGCAAATATTATCAAGAAAGAAAAAAGAAACAAAGTTCCTCAATATGATTTGAATACGCCACCGTTGATGGATATTCATAGAATTATGGAGATACTTCCTCACAGACCTCCATTTTTATTGATTGATAAGATTTTGGAGTTGACCGATACCTATGTAGTAGGTTCTAAGAATGTTTCAATGAATGAACCATTTTTTGTGGGACATTTTCCTGAAGCACCCGTAATGCCTGGAGTATTGCAAATTGAAGCAATGGCACAGTGTGGTGGGGTTTTGGTGTTAAGTACGGTGCCTGACCCTGAGAATTATCTTACTTTCTTTATGAAAATGGATAATGTTAAATTTAAGCAGAAAGTATTACCAGGTGATACTTTGATTTTTAAGGCGGAATTAATGTCGCCTATAAGAAGAGGTATTTGTCATATGCAAGCTTTTGGATATGCAAATAATAAAGTAGTTGTTGAAGCCGAATTAATGGCGCAAATCGCAAAAAAACAATAATATGAATCAACCATTAGCCTATATTCATCCTCAAGCTAAAATAGCTAGAAATGTGGTGATTGAACCATTTTCTACTATTCATAATAATGTTACCATCGGTTCAGGAACATGGATTGGTTCTAACGTTACCATTATGGAGGGTGCTGTAATTGGTGAGAATTGTAAAATATTTCCCGGAGCAGTTATCTCAGCAATGCCTCAAGATTTGAAGTATAATGGAGAGGAAACCAAAACTATTATTGGTAATAACGTAACCATTAGAGAGTGCGTTACTATTAATAGAGGTACTTCTGACAGAATGAAAACTGTGATTGGAGACAATTGTTTGATCATGGCATATTGTCACGTTGCTCACGATTGTATCGTTGGAAACGATTGTATTTTTTCTAATGGAAGTACTTTGGCAGGACATGCTAGAATCGGGAATAGTGTAATTTTGGCTGGAATGACAGCGATTCATCAGTTTTGTTCTATTGGGGATCATGCTTTTGTTACTGGTGGTTCTTTGGTAAGAAAAGACGTTCCTCCTTTTGTAAAGGCAGCAAGAGAGCCTTTGTCTTATGTTGGTATCAACTCAGTCGGTTTAAGACGTAGAGGTTTTACAACTGAAAAAATTAGAGAAATTCAGAATATATACAGAATTTTATTTCAAAGTAAATACAACAACAGTCAGGCAATAAGAATTATTGAGGCTGAAATGGAAGTATCAAACGAAAGAGATGAAATCATAAGGTTCATACAGACTTCGCAAAGAGGTATTATGAAAGGATATTTTAATAGTTAAAAGAAACATACAATGGCATCTACATCAGATATTAAAAATGGATTGTGTATCAAATACAACAGTGATACCTACAAAATTATAGAGTTCCAACACGTAAAGCCAGGTAAAGGTCCTGCTTTTGTAAGAACTAAATTGAAAAGTTTGACATCGGGAAAAGTAATTGATAATACATTTTCTGCAGGTCATAAAATTGAAGAGGTAAGAGTTGAGACTAGAAAGTATCAATACTTATATGCTGAGGGTGATATGTATAACTTTATGAATACTATTGATTACAATCAAATTACTTTGGAAAAAGCAATTTTAGATGCACCAGACTTGATGAAAGAAGGTGAGGTTGTAACTGTAGTTGTAAGAGCAGAGGATGAATTACCATTAGCTGTTGATATGCCTGCAAATGTTATTTTAGAAGTAACTTATACAGAGCCAGGAGTAAAAGGAAATACTGCAACAAATGCAACGAAACCTGCAACTGTTGAAACAGGAGCAACAATCAATGTACCTTTGTTTATCAATGAAGGAGACAAGATTAAGATTGAAACTACAAAAGGTACGTACCAAGAACGTATCAAAGAGTAATTATATCGTTTAGAAATTACTATATAACAATCATAAAGGAATCTTACAATTGACTAATAAAAGTTGAGTAAGGTTCCTTTTTCTTTTAAAAGAAAACAATATGAAATTCAAGAAACAACAAGAATTAAAAGAGATAGCTGCAATTTTAAATTGTAAATACGTTGGACTTGATTCCTTTCCTGTTTTGGGAATGAATGAAATTCATGTTGTAACACCTGGTGATATTGTCTTTGTGGATCACCCAAAATATTATGACAAAGCCTTAGAATCTGCTGCTACTATTGTTTTAATTAATAAAGAAGTCGCATGCCCTGATGGCAAGGCACTTTTAATTTCTGATGACCCTTTTCGTGATTTTAATACGCTAACGAAATATTTTAATCCGTTTATAGCAAGTACTGCAAGTATTAGCGAATCTGCTATCATTGGAGAAGGAACTGTAATACAACCTAATGTGTTTATTGGAAATAATGTTACAATAGGAGAAAATTGTTTGATTCATCCAAATGTTGCTATTTACGACAATTGTATTCTAGGAGATAATGTAACTATTCATAGTGGTACGGTTTTAGGAGGGGATGCCTTTTATTATAAAAAAAGAGAAACAGGTTTTGATAAATTAATTTCTGGAGGGAGAGTTGTTTTAGAAGACAATGTTGATTTAGGCGCGCTTTGTACATTGGATAGAGGAGTAACAGGCGATACTTTGATCAAAGAAGGCACAAAAATTGATAATCAAGTTCATATTGGACATGATACGGTAATTGGTAGAAAATGTTTGATCGCTTCACAAACCGGAATTGCAGGTTGTGTTGTTGTAGAAGATGAAGTTACGATGTGGGGACAAGTTGGGGTAACCTCAGGAATTACCATAGGAGCAAAGGCTGTAGTTTTGGCTCAGACAGGTGTTTCTAAAGGTTTAGAAGGAGGAAAAACATATTTTGGTTCTCCTGTCTCTGAAGCTAGAGAAAAACTAAAGGAGATTGCTGGTATCAGACAATTATTGAACGATACTAAAAAATAAACAATACCATATTGTAAGTATTGGTTAGTATATCGAACAAATAGTACGAATTATAGAAAATTAGATTCATGAAGATTGGAATTGTGTGTTATCCTACTTTTGGTGGGAGTGGCGTAGTGGCTACAGAACTTGGTATGGCTTTGGCTCATAAGAACCATGAGGTTCATTTTATAACTTACAATCAGCCGGTTCGATTGGATTTTATTTCTAGTGGTTTGCATTTTCATCAGGTTCAAATAAAAGAATACCCTCTTTTTGAATACCAACCTTATGAATTGGCTTTATCGGCTAAAATGGTTGAGATTGTCTCTAAGTTCAAGTTAGAAATATTGCATGTGCATTATGCCATTCCTCATGCGTATGCTGCTTTCATGGCTAAACAGATGTTAAAAGAGCAGGGGATTGATGTAAAAGTTGTAACTACTTTGCACGGAACGGACATTACATTAGTTGGAAGTCATCCTAGCTATAAAAAATCAGTTGAATTTAGTATCAATAGTTCTGATGCTGTGACAACGGTATCAAATAGTTTGAAAAATCAAACATTGGATTTGTTTGATATCAAAAAGAAAATTCATGTAATTTATAATTTTATAGAATTAGAAAAATATCCAGATATTCTGCATGAAGAGTGTCAAAGAAATTCGATAGCTGAGGAAAACGAAAGAATTCTAACGCATATTAGTAATTTCAGACCTGTGAAGAGGACTTCTGATGTGGTAGAGATATTTTATAAAGTTCAAAAAGAAATACCTTCTAAATTATTGTTAGTTGGAGATGGTCCAGACTTACATGCCGCAAGATTGAAAGCTAAAGAATTGGGGATTTATGAAAATGTATTGATCCTTGGGAATAGTGTTGAGCTAGAAAAGATTCTTTGTTATACAGATTTGTTTTTACTGCCTTCTGAAACAGAAAGTTTCGGGTTGGCAGCTTTGGAAGCCATGGCTGCAAAAAGTCCTGTGATTTCGAGTAATTCAGGGGGTTTGCCTGAGGTAAATGTCAATGGCGTCACTGGGTTCTTAAGCGATGTAGGTGATGTGGATGATATGGCGAAAAATGCCATTCATATTCTGTCCGATGCAGATCGATTGAAAGAATTTAAAAACAATGCCTGGTTGCATTCTAGAAAATTTGCGATTGATGAAATACTACCTTCCTACGAGAAGATTTATGCAGATTTAGATGCTGAAAGAGACAAATAACTATTCGTTTTTTTCAAGAATGGCTAGTCCAAATTTTATAGTGTTATAGGGCAATTCTTCTTTAAAAAACTCATAATATGCTTTTAAGGTTTTAGGACTTTTCAGCGCTGTTTTTGCATTTTCTAAAAGCTCTAATTCTTTGTCGTTTACAAATTCATTTAAATTTATATCATGTCCCTCTTGATATAATTTTATAAAATGGGTTTGTACAGTCATCAAATTTAATTTTCGTTCTACAGATATTTCTTCTGCCGAAAGTCCTTGTTTGAATAACTTTAAGGTTTCTAAAAACGTATTACCTTTTGTTTTTTTAACCTTCTTTTTTGTAATTGTCTTTTCTTTCTGAAAGGCGATAATTTCTTTTATAAATTCAAAACCAAAGTCTTCAAACTTTTTACGTCCAACTCCATCAATGGCTAGGAAGTCTTCATCCGTCATTGGTCTTTCCTTTTCCATTTGTTTCAAGGCAGCGTCATTAAAAACCAAATACGCTGGTATTTCATGATCCTGGGCAATTTTTAATCTTAATAGACGTAACCTTTCAAATAAATCAGTAGTCGACTTTTTTGTTTTACCAGCTTTCGCAAGTTCTTTTTTGGTTAATGGAACTGGTAAGACTTTTGTAAGTCTCACTTTTTCTCCTTCAAAAAGAACATTTTTGGCTAGAGAGCTAAATTTTAAAGCGTTGTTTTGATGAAATGCAATTTCGCAATATCCGAGGTTGATCAATTGGATGATATATTGCTGCACATCTCTCCATGGAACATCCTTTGCAATTCCATACGTTTTTAAATTTTGATAGCCTTTGTCGTAAATTACTGCATTCTGAGAGCCTCTTAAAAAGTCGACTAAGGTTCCTATGGGTTCGCTTTCTTTCAATCTAAAAACGCCAGATAATATTTTTTGAGCAATGACAGTTCCATCAAAGAATTCTGGTGGGTTTTTACAGACATCACAGTTGCCACAGTCTTTTTCAATAAATTCACCAAAGTAGCTCAATAATATTTTTCTTCGGCAGCTCAATGCTTCTGTATACTGTTGCATTCTTTCTAACTTGGAAAGTTGCACCTCTTTATTTCCTGAATTTTGCGCAAATTTTTGAAGTTGAATAACATCAGCATAACTATAAAACAAAATGGTTTCAGAATTGACGCCATCTCGACCGGCTCTTCCAATTTCTTGATAGTAACCTTCCATATTTTTGGGAAGGTTGTAATGAATAACCCAACGGACATTAGATTTGTCGATCCCCATTCCAAAAGCTATGGTGGCACAAATAATTTGACTTTTGTCGTAAATAAAATCTTCTTGAATTTGAGCTCTTTCTTCATGCGGAAGTCCAGCATGATAGGCTTTTGCCTTGAAACCATTTTTAGAAAGTCTAGCAGCAACTTGTTCTGTTGCTTTTCTACTCAAACAATAAATGATTCCTGAGGTGTTAGGTCTTTCCTTTATGAATTTTACAATTTGGATAATTCTGTCCTGAGCACTTCTAACTTCTAAAGAAATATTGGGTCTGTCAAAAGAAGCAATGTGTCTTTCTAATTTTGGAAGTCCTAGCTGCGTAAGAATATCTTCTCTTGTTGCCTTATCCGCAGTAGCGGTAAGAGCGACAATAGGCGTTTCAGGAAGTCTTTTCTTTAAAAATCCTAATTGGGTATAAGCAGGTCTGAAATCATGACCCCAAGAAGAAATACAATGGGCCTCATCAATCGCAATCAAACTAATTTTAATTTCTTGGACAACCATTTCAAAAAAAGCCAAACTCTCTGGAGCTAAGTATAATAGTTTGATAGCCCCTTTTTTAAGTTTATTGATTATGGTTTGGTTTTCTTCTTCAGTTTGCGAGCTGTTTAAAAATGCAGATGGAATTCCATTGGCATTCAAACCATCTACCTGATCTTTCATCAATGCAATCAATGGGGATATCACTAAAGTTACTCCCTCTAAAATAAGTGCAGGTAACTGAAAACAGACAGATTTTCCTCCTCCGGTTGGCATGATCACAAGGTTGTCGTTGCCCTCTAAAATTGAAGTGATTATTTTTTCTTGATGTGGTCGGAATTTTTCATAACCAAAATATTCTTTTAAAGTGCTGTGTAATAATTCTTTTTGAGACATCGAAAAAATAAACTTTTATAGACTTACAAATATAGTTTTTTCGTCTCTATTCTTTATTTTTTTAATGAATTATTAAAACACAAAGGAGTGTGGAAATAGCATTAAAATCTTTTGTATCTTCCATTCACATCTGTAAATAGTTTCCATTGCAAAAAATAATAATAGTATTAGGACTTCAATTTATATGTAGCAGCTTATTTGCTCAGGAATGGAAAAATATAAAAACCTATAAAAAAGAGACAGGTTTAGAGGAATTGCAAAACGGCTGTTGGTTAAAAAAGGACCGAAGAAAAAATACTGAAGTTTGGGAAAATGCAAATGTTTTTAATTTGCAAGATTCTTTAGGTTTTCAAAAATACCAAAGCGTTTCAGAAATCAGAGATTTTTATATATGGTTTGATACTCTGAGAAAGGAAAAAGGAGATGAAATAGAATGGGTAGGATATGCGGCTATTGCTTCTAAACAATTGTCTAAAGTAGATTCTTATTTTGTTCGCTCTTGGATTGTTAGAAATAAAGAAATAGTTGAGTTTATAAACTCAGGATCACATGAAGTTTTTGAATTTGCTTTTCCCTTATTGAAAAGTGTGTATAAAAGTCCAGAACCAATCACAGAGAAAAAAGCTTTGCAATGGGATATGGAATATGGTAGGGTGGAGCAATGTACTATTATTGAGCCTTTGTATGAGAAGTTAACTCCAAAAGCAATGAAAAAATTGAATAAAATGGCTGCAGGTAAAGGTATTTATGCATTTGGGGTTCCAAAGAAAATTCGTTTTGAAGGTGCTATTGCAAGCTGTGAGAATCGTGTGGCTCATATTCAATTAAAAATAAAACCTTATTATAAAAGAAATCAAGAGTAATTCTAATTCAACGATATTTTAACAATGCGTTAAAGATAAGTTGATTGATGAACCGAGATATTTAAAGCATTACAATACAAGGAAATTAAATCCGACGATTAACATTTGTTTACTTTTTCCTGTTTTAGCGTGAACTTGGTTTCTGTATGGCAAGGCTATTTCAACATCAAAACTTTACATTGCCCCTACAAAATGTTGAATACCTAATTTATATGGGGGTCTGGAGAGTTTAGTTTTTCATTAGAAATGCCCTTTGTTTATTGATTTTTGAGAGCTTTTTATGAGGGAATCTATTTTTTTTCAAGTTGTATGTTCTGTGTAGTGTCACAATTATAGTTGTGGGTCTTTGCTTTTAGTAATTTTGGTTACAACCAAATAAATTAAACTAAATCAAAATTATGAAGTATTCTAAAATGAGGTATGCGAGTTTCGTGTTACTATTATTTATAGGCTGTGTTCAAAACATTATTACTGCTCAAACGGTAGGTGTAGGAAGTGCAAGCTATACCAAAAGTTTTCCTGGTGTTGATGAGGCAGGAAGAAATGGTTATCCAAGTGGCTCTCCTCAGTTAAGTGGTGATGCTATTGGAAAACCCGTGCCAACAAACGATTGGTGGTCTAGTGTTGTAAAAGAAGATCATGCATCAAATCTATTTACGTATCCAATGACTTTAAAAACAACAAACACAGGTCTTGTTGTTACTTATATACCTTGGGGAGTTATAGGTGATTCTGCACCGATCAATATAGGTCTTTCCAATTTAAATACTTCAAAGACTACGGTTTCAGATTATTCGGATTGGACCGTAACCATGGATTGGAATGATAATACAAGGCAGATGAAAACCACGACAGGAATAGCAATGCCTTTTTTATATTTTGAAAAAGATTCAGAATCTGAGGTTCGAGTTGAGGTGGTGTCAGGAACAGTTACTGTTTCCAACGAAATGTTATTGATTGAAAATGCTAGTCATGGGGCAGATTTTGCTATATATGCACCGGTAGGTAGTCAGTGGGAGGTTTCAGGAAATGTATATACATCTTCTTTGAATGGCAAAAATTATTGGTCAGCTGCCATGCTGCCTCAAAATACATCTGCAGTTTCTACCGTTGCGAATGAGTATAAAAAATATGCCTATGTTTTTCCTGCAAATACAGAAGTTAATTGGGATTACAATACCACGGGAGGTACTGTTGTAACCGATTTTAGTGTTACTACTGAGGTTAAGGAAGGAACGGATTCGGATATGCTACTAGGATTGTTACCACATCAATGGAACAATTTAGCGGCAGGTTCTAATAGTCCTCAGAAGCATAGCTATGAGTCGGTTAGAGGAGAGGTGAAAACCATGAGTGGAAATACTTTTTCAGTGTCAAATAATTATAGTGGTATTTTACCAACATTACCTTATTTATCAAACTATAGTGAAAGTTTTAGCCCTTCTGAGCTGTCTGAGAAAATTAGTCAAATTGAAAATGATGGATTGGCTACTTGGACGGATTCTTATAATGAAGGTCAAGTTATGAATAGGCTCATTCAAACAGCCAGGATCGCAGATCAAATGGAGGATCTGGAAGCACGTGACAAGATGATTGCTACGATTAAGGAAAGGCTTGAAGATTGGTTGACATATCAGTCAGGAGAAGTAGCTTTTTTGTTTTATTATAATGAAAATTGGTCAGCAATGTTGGGGTATCCTGCAGGACATGGTCAAGATTCTAATATAAATGACCATCACTTTCATTGGGGATATTTTATCCATGCGGCTGCGTTTATGGAACAGTTTGAACCTGGATGGGCAAATGAATGGGGAGAATTCATAGATATCTTGGTAAGAGATGCTGCAAGCGCAGATAGAAACGATGACAAATTTCCATTTTTAAGAAATTTTAGTCCCTATGCAGGTCATTGTTGGGCAAATGGTTTTGCAACTTTTCCTCAAGGAAACGATCAGGAATCTACTTCAGAGAGTATGCAATTCAATTCTTCTTTAATTCATTGGGGAACCATTACGGGTAATGATGAAATTAGAGATTTAGGAGTTTATTTATATACTACAGAACAAACTGCCATAGAAGAATATTGGTTTGATATGGAGGAACGTAATTTTAAGGACGGTCAATTGTATGGTATGGTTTCGAGGGTATGGGGTAACTCTTATGACAATGGTACTTTTTGGACATCTGATATTACCGCATCTTATGGAATCGAATTGTATCCGATGCATGCAGGATCTTTATATTTAGGTCAAAATCAAGATTATTTGCAGAAAATTTGGGATGAATTACAAGCTAATACCGGGATTTTAAGTACCAATGACACAAATCCAAATTTATGGCATGATACTATATGGAAATACTTGTCTTTTTTAGATCCTGAGAGAGCGATTGAATTGTACGATTCTTATCCAGATAGAGTGATGAAATTTGGTGTGTCGGATGCGCAAACTTATCATTGGATTCATAGTATGAATGCGATGGGACAATTAAAGAATGAAATTAAATCAGATTACCCAATCTCTGCTGTTTTTGAAAAAAATGGTAGCAAAACTTATGTAGCGCACAATTATTCTAATCAAGAATTGGTAGTTTCCTTTTCGGATGGATTTCAATTGACAGTGGCGCCCAATTCTATGGGGACCAATAGAGATGTTGACATTACAGGAGTATTATCATCAAGTTTTGAAAATGCTTATGCAAATGGAAGTGTTGCTTTGGAAGTTGCTATTGGTGCAGGAAATGTTTCTAAAGTGGAATTTTACGATAATGGTAAATTGATAGGAGAAGATACCAATGCTCCTTATGAAATTGATGCTGCTAATTTAAGTTTAGGAAAACATGGTATGTATGCTAAAATTTATGATGGCGTAAACTTTAATGTTTCAAATTCTGTTGAGGTTATTGTTGGTGAACAACAACCCTATAGTGGATCGGAGTTTCAAATTCCAGGTAGTTTTGAATCTGGACATTATGATAGCTATGAAGGAGGAAATGCTAGTGGAATTTCTTATGTTGATGTTTCTACAGTAAACGAGGGAGATTTTAGATTGGAAGATGCTGTTGATGTTGCCTCTGTAAATGGCGAAGGAGCAACTATCGGTTGGATTTCTTCCGGTGAATGGGTAGAATATACGGTTGATGTTGAAAGTTCTGGACTGTACGATTTAAGCTTAAGGTATGCTTCTGGGAATTCTAATGGAGGTGGACCTTTTCATTTAGAGGTAGAGGGAGCAAAAATCAGTTCGGATATCTATTTGAACTCAACTAGTAGCAGTAATTGGTCTACTTTTGCGACCAAAACGGTAAATGCAATTCCATTATACAAGGGAAAACAAGTGCTAAGGTTGAATTTTGATCAAGGTGAATTTAACTTAGGAAAGTTGACATTTACAAGAACCGGAGATTTAAGTTATTCCGCTCCTTATGCAAATGCAGGAGAAAATGTGGTGGTCGTGTTGCCTGCAAGTACGGCTACTTTAAATGGATCTGCAAGTAGTCCAAGTTCAGAAGGAGCAACATATGTATGGGAACAAATATATGGACCTACTGTTGCAAGTTTCTCAGATCATACTACTATTTCTCCTTCGGTTGAAAATTTAGTTGACGGGATTTATAAATTTAAATTAAAGGTATATAAAGGAAATTATGTGTCTTCTAGTGAAGTGTTGGTCATTGTATCAGAAACAGGAAATACAAATCCTACTGTTACGATAACATCTCCAGAAGACGGTACTACTTTTAAGCAGGGACAAGATATTGAAATAACAACTTTGGCAAATGATTTGGAAGCGGAAGTGGTGAAAGTTGAATTTTACGATGGTGAATTAAAGTTAGGAGAGGATCTATCGGCTCCTTTTGAATTTGTTTTTGAAGAGGCTAGTGTTGGAGAACATACGATTACCGCAAAAGCAATAGATGCGGATGGTTTAGAAGGAAATTCTGAAGCAGTGGTAGTCTCTGTGGAAGCTGTTAAATTCTGTGAAGAAACTTCTTCAGACAGTCAGCAAGGTAGTTTTACTGTTGGATATAAAGCAACTTTTGAGTCTGTAGGAGAATCTGTAACAATTTTCTTTGAATTATTAGATTCTGACAAACAAGGAGCTGCAGCTTATTTGTGGAAAGAAAGTCCGTTTGAGGAATCAGAAATGGATTATTTAGGAGATGGTGTGTATTCTAAAACGATAGCAGGTCCTAGTAACGGTGAAAGTATTAGTTATGCATGTAAGTTTGCGTTCAATGGCGGACAAGCAGTAACAAAATATCTAAATTATGTAGTTGGTACAGATTGTAGTGGAAATGGTAGTAATGATGTTGCAGCCCCTACTGATTTTACGGCAACTACAGCGAGTGTTACTGGTAGTTCTGTAGTTTTAAATGCTTTTGCAAATGATGATTCAGGTGTGATAGTGTATACCGTATCTTATGGAAATAAAGAAATTGTTGTTTCAGCAGATTCTGGGAAAACAGAAGCGATTACAATTACAGCCTTGAATCCGAATACAGCGTATACTTTCAATATTTCTGCAGCGGATTTAGCCGGAAATATTACAACAAATTCTCCAATGGTTGTTTCGGCAACGACATCAGTAGATACCAATACAAATTGTAGTGGTCAGAAATCTGGTGCAATTGAAGGAAGTTTTGGGATAGGATATTCTTATGAATTTGAAACCGTTGGTAACGATTTAAAAATAACATTTGAATTATTGGATGAAAGAGATGGAGTTCTTGCATTTTTATGGCAGAAAAGTCCTTTTGTAGAAACTCAAATGGATTTAGTGTCTGGAAAAAAATTCACAAAAACAATTAGCAATGTAAGCAATGGTACTATTGTGAATTACGCCTGTAAGTTTGCTTTTGCAGGAGGTTTAGCAGTGACGGACTATTTAACATATGAAGTGGGGACAACTTGTGAAGATACGGGTGGTGATTTAGATAGTGATGGAGACGGTGTGTTAGATATAAGTGATTTATGTCCTGATACTCCAGGAAACACAGCTGTTGATGCCAATGGTTGTCCGTTGAATATTGAGATTCCTTCAAATAATTTTACTATTAAAACAATTGGAGAAGGTTGTATTGGGAAAGGAAATGGAATGATTGAAATATCGGCAAATGAAAACTTTAATTATGAAGCTAGTTTGAACTCAGTTAAATACACTTTTGAAAATAATAAATTGAACATTGAGGACTTGGAGCCTGGCGAATACGACCTGTGTATAGAAACAATTGGGATGAATCATATTCAGTGCTATACTGTGGAAATAGAAGCGGGTGTCTCTGTAGCGGCAAAAAGCTTGATTTCAAAGAAATACACAACAATTACCATGGAAAAAGGGACAGCGCCTTACCAAGTATATGTAAATGACGCAATGATTTTAAAAACAGATTTAGAAACATTTACCATACCAGCGAGTCAGGGGGATGTTGTGTCTGTTAAAACGGATGCGGAATGTGAAGGAATTTATGAGAAGAAAATTGACCTGTATAGTGATATTAAAACCTATCCAAATCCGGTGAAAGACGAATTGTTTATTCATACTCCAAATTTTGAAGATCAAGTAATGGTCCAAATTTATTCGGCTTATGGAGCTCTTGTGTTTTCAGAGAAAGTTTCAGTTGAAAATGAAAGGATAGCTTTAGATGTTGATAAGCTTTCTAAAGGTGTTTATTATGTGCAATTGGAATTGGAGGAATCTATTCAGTTAAAAATTATTAAAGAATAAATCATGAAAAATATTATATATATCATCGGTCTGACTGTATTGTTTTATAGTTGTGCCACAGAAGACTCAAATAATGCTCCAACGATACCAGAATTGGTGTTTCCTGCCAATAATCAAGCTTGTACAGATTTGATTTTGACATTGGAATGGGAGCCATCGGCAGATTCTGATGGAGATACCGTTTCCTATTTGTTAGAGGTTTCTAACACCATATCTTTTTCATCTTTGGTATTGGAAGAGGTGGTGGAGCAAACTTCAAAAGCGATTAGCGTAACTGGAGATGCTATTTATTACTGGAGAGTTCTTGCCACGGATAATTCTGGAGCTTCAAGTGAATTTAGTAGTGTTTACAGCTTTTATTCTGAAACAGAAGGAATTGAAAATCATGTTCCTTTTGCGGCCAGTTTGTTGGCCCCTTCTCAGAATGACAATATTGCTTCTGGCATCATAAGATTGCAATGGGAAGGTGAGGATTTGGATGAAAATGATGTGCTAGTTTTTGATGTCTATGTAGGAAGTTCTGAAAATATGCTTGTGAAAGAAGCCACAGATATTAGCAATAATTATTTTGATGTTAGTTTGACTGCAGATACCTATTATTGGAGGATTGATGTGAAGGATTCTAATGGAGGAGAGGCAATTGGACAAGTTTGGCAGTTTACAGTGGACTAAGCTTTAAAATTGATAGTTTCTAGTTTGTGATTTTTGTGTTATTTTGGCATAAATAATGCTTTTATGGAAGAATTGAATGAACTATTGAATTTTGAATTGTATGTGTACCAACATCATTCTTTGACTGTTTTTGAGGTTGTCACAGCGACTTTGTTGTTTTTTGCGACCAAATTAATTTTGTGGTTGATCAAAAAAGCATTGGATAGAGAGACAAGGATTCATAACATAGATACCGGAAATTCTTTCGCTATGTTCCAAATAATTAAATATTTTATTTGGATTATAGTGGTGATTTTTATGTTAGAAATAGTTGGTGTGAAAATCAGTGTTTTACTGGCTGGTTCTGCCGCTTTGTTAGTGGGTATTGGACTTGGGTTTCAACAAACATTCAATGATATTTTATCAGGTGTGTTGCTTCTCTTTGAGAAGTCCGTTAAAGTTGGTGATATTTTAGATATTGACGGTGAAATTGTGATTATAGAAGAGATTGGCCTTCGAACTTCGCAAGCAAAAACAAGAATGAATATTGTGATTTTGATCCCGAATTCTATCATCACGACAAACAAGGTGATCAATTGGAGCAATCAATCAAGAAGAACACAATTTGTAATCACTGTGGGAGTAGCTTATGGAAGTGATGTGACTTTGGTGATGAAATTATTACAAGATGCTGCAACTAGTCATAATGAAGTTTTGGAAGATGGTACGGTTCAGGTGCGACTTTCTAATTTTGGAAACTCTTCTTTAGATTTTTCTTTATTGTTTTCAAGTGTAAATATTTTTGAAATCGAAAGAATAAAAAGTGATATTCGAATCGTAATAGAAAAAAAGTTTCAGGCAAACGATATTTCCATTCCTTTTCCGCAATTGGATGTGCACATGAACAATTCAAATCCAATCAAATAAATGGATTTGATAGAACAAAAAAAGTTCATGAAAATCATGAGCTTTTTTAGTTTAATGGATTTTAAGAAAAATTAATGAGCTAATATTTAATTTCCAATCGTTTGTAAATAAAGTGTAACAACCAACCAGGTCCTATCAATAGGAATTGTAGGTCCTTTAAGAATGATGGTTTTTTACCTTCTACTTTATGACCATAAAATTGCCCAATCCAAGCTAAAACAAATACAACTAAACTTGTCTGCCATAAAGGGACCTGCATATAAGTTTCTAAAAATTCACAGAGATGTACACAAATTATGCTAAAGGCAAACATACCAATAGCAAGTGATCTAGAAAGGGACATGTAATATATTGATACTAACAACAATGCAATACTTGCCCAATTGGAAAAAAAATTAGCTCCTAGTATGGACTGCAATTGCGTATTGGGAATGCTGTATAATAGGGCAACGATAGACCAAAATATCAATGGAACACAGATCCAATGAATGGCTTTGTTGGTTTCGTTTTTATGACTTACACCATATTCTTCTAATAATGTGTCAATTTTTCTAGACATAAATTATCTTATTTTACCTAGAAGTTACTAAATTTTTGGCAATATTAGAAATATAATTTGATAGTAAATTATTGAAAATAAATTGACTAGTAGGATAGAAATAGCTGTATGTTTTAGACTACAGGAAGTAACAAGTTAATTTATTTTACGTTCTAAAAAATGTGCTAGTTTTTTAGTGAAAGGTAAAAGAATAATTGCAATAGCTATATTGAAGAATAAATGAGCAAAAGCTACCTGGTATGCTAATGAGTTGGTAAGTTGTTGAACTAAGATTACAAAAAAAATAGCTAAGGGTAAATAGATTAATACTCCAATACTATTAAAAATTAGATTGGCTATGGCTGTTCTTTTGGCAGCATGTTGCAAGTTCATAGCAGCTAAAAATGCAGTACTCGTGGTTCCAATGTTAGAACCTACCACAATAGCTATAGCACCATTTAAATCCAAAACTCCATTTGAACATAAAATTATGGATAAACCGATCGTTACTGAACTTGATTGGCAAATTGCTGTTACAAAGGCTCCTATTAAAACCCCGATAATGGGAATAGTAGCGTATGATAAAAATGTTTCCATCAAAGGACTCTCCTTGACGGGGTCTAGATTCTGGCTAATTAATTCTAAACTAAAAAGTATGAGTCCTAAATAAAATATAGGTTTGGCAGCTATTGAAATTCTACCTTTAAAATAACCGAGTATAAATCCCAGAGCAATTAAGGATATTCCTAAAGCTTCAATTTTAAAGGAGACCAACCATGCTGTGACTGTGGTTCCAATATTGCTTCCTAACAATATAGGTAATGAATTTCCGAAAGAAATAACCCCGCTGTCTACGATACTAATAACGATGGCTACCACCGCGCTACTAGATTGAACCAAAGCAGTAGCCGAAAAACCGAAAAAAACACCTTTGAATTTATTTTGTGTAAATCGTTCGATACTGGATTGAAATGTACCACTTACATATTTTAAAAAATTTTGAGAAAAACTTTCAAGACTATGCGTAAAGAGTCCAATTGCTGCAATTACTGA
Source organism: Flavicella sp. (assembly GCF_029238425.1). GTDB lineage: Bacteria > Bacteroidota > Bacteroidia > Flavobacteriales > Flavobacteriaceae > Flavicella. The sequence continues at coordinate 984 of NZ_JAQWGB010000129.1, read as the reverse complement.
GACCAATACTTTCCACCAAATTACTTCCATTCTAGTTTTTTATAGGAACTACAAAATATAAAAAAAAATGGAATAAATTTTTCATTTTTAATTATTATAATTTGGAGGGAGAGATGATTTTGAGAAGTATTGAATGATTAAGATAGATAAGAAGCTACAGGCAAAAAATCCTACAAACATTGGTAGTGCGGTTGTGTTGATGAATTTTCCGATTAACATTGCTATAGGAACTGCAATTAATGTGGATAGGAATCCTGATAAAGCAGCTCCTATACCAGCAACATGACCAATAGGTTCCATTGTAAGTGCTCTTATATTTCCAAAAATAAATCCAAGACATAGAAATTGAAGAGCCATAAAAATATAGATAGTTAATATATTTGGATTTGGCTGATTGAAAAATAAACCGATATAAAGTAAAGAGACTATTGAAAATATACAGAGTGCCATGTTTGAAATTCTTTTCATGCCAAATTTCAATACCATGCTACCGTTAAATAATGTAGCAAGCCCAAGGAAAAAAGAGATTGCTGCAATGATGTATACATAGGCGTTTTGATATCCATATTGGTCTTGGAATATTTGTTTGGAGGCACTTAAGAAAACCATAAAGCATCCAGTTATAATTCCTGTAATACTGGTGTATAAAAGAGTTGTTCGGAATTTGAAAAATTCTTTAGCACCATTGATAAAAAGTTCTTTTGTAAGTTTTAATCTGTTAGATTTTATCAAAGTTTCTTCTTGACGGAATGCAAACCATAGTAATACCAATAGAGCAAATAGAATTTGAAAATAAAATATGCTTTGCCAATTGAAATAAATTAAAATTTGTTGTCCTATGATAGGAGCAACCATTGGAATAAGAATGAAAATTACAGTCACAAATGACATAATTCTTGCCATGTAGTTTCCTGAATATTTATCTCTAATGATGGATACGCTTATCGTTCTTGGTGCGGAAAGTCCAATGCCTTGTAGAACCCT
>NZ_JAQWGB010000125.1 GCF_029238425.1 Flavicella sp. | reverse complement strand
GATAATTATGAACGTCGTTGTGAAATCGCAAAGCGTTCCTATGATATTATGGTGGACGAGTTGGGGTTCCCGTCTGAAGATATCATTTTTGATTTGAATATTTTTCCTGTAGCAACAGGAATGGAAGAGCATAGAAAAAATGCCATCGATTTTATTGAGGCTACACATTGGGTACGTACCAATTTAACCAACGCTAGTGTTAGTGGAGGTGTCAGTAATGTGTCATTTTCTTTCAGAGGAAATAATGTAGTGCGTGAAGCGATGCACTCTGTGTTTTTATATTATGCCATCCAGAAAGGGATGAATATGGGAATTGTAAATCCTGCTATGTTGGAGGTTTATGATGATATCCCAAAAGATTTGTTAGAACATGTAGAGGATGTAGTTTTAGACAGACGTGATGATGCTACAGAGCGTTTGCTTGATTTTGCAGAATCTGTAAAAGGAAAGGGAAAAGTTCAAGTACAAAATCTTGAATGGAGAGAAGGTGCTTTACAAGATAGAATTACACATTCTTTGGTAAAAGGATTGGATACTTTTATTGTAGAGGATGTTGAGGAAGCAAGGTTGATAGCAGCTAAACCGTTAGAGGTTATCGAAGGGAATTTGATGATTGGAATGAGTGTTGTTGGTGATTTGTTCGGAGAAGGGAAGATGTTTTTACCACAGGTTGTAAAATCTGCTCGTGTCATGAAAAAAGCCGTTGCACATCTGATGCCTTTTATTGAAGAAGAGAAAGATGAAAATTCAAGAGCTCAAGGGAAAGTTCTTTTGGCTACGGTGAAAGGAGATGTGCATGATATTGGTAAAAATATTGTTGGAGTTGTATTAGCTTGTAACAATTATGAAATCGTTGACCTTGGTGTAATGGTTCCACCAGAAAAAATATTAGAGGAAGCTAAAAAGCATAACGTGGATGTTATTGGTTTGAGTGGATTGATTACTCCTTCCTTAGATGAAATGGTGCATATTGCCAAAGAAATGAAGCGATTGGATTTTTCAATTCCTTTGTTGGTTGGAGGAGCAACAACTTCTAGAGCACATACAGCAGTTAAAATTGCGCAACAATACGATCATGGAGTGGTTCATGTATTGGATGCCTCTAGATCTGTGCCTGTTGTAAGTACATTGATAAATGACGAGACAAGAGATGGTTTCTTAAAAGAGACGTATGCAGAATATGATAAATTACGAGATGGTTATTTGAACAGAGCTCGTAAAAAAGTGTATTTGCCATTAGAAGAAGCACGTGCGAATAAGTTTAAAATAGATTGGAAAGCAGAGGATGTGTACAAGCCTAAAAAATTAGGAGTACATGTGATTGAAGATTTAGATTTTAATGAATTGGTGCCTTATTTAGACTGGACTCCTTTCTTTCAATCTTGGGAATTACATGGAAAATACCCAGCTATTTTAGAAGATGAAATTGTTGGTGAACAGGCAAAAGATTTGTTCAAGGATGCTAAGACTATGTTAGATCGTGTTTTAAAAGAAAAATGGTTCAAAGCAAAGGCGGTTTATGGTTTATTCCCTGCCAATGCAACAGAGAATTCTGATGATATTGAGGTGTATAAAGATGAATCAAGAACAGATGTTTTAGAAACGGTATTGACATTACGTCAGCAATCTAAAAAAGGAGCAGGAAAACCGAATATTGCATTGGCAGATTTTGTGGCACCTAAAGAAACAGGTTTGGAAGATTATATAGGTGGTTTTTGTGTGACAACCGGATTTGGTGTTGAAGAAATCGCAGATACCTATAAAGCCGCTTTAGATGATTATAATAGTATCATGGTAAAAGCTTTAGGAGATAGGTTTGCTGAGGCTTTTGCAGAATATTTGCACGATAAAGTTCGTAAAGAATTTTGGGGATATGCTTCTGATGAGAATTTAAGTAATGAAGATTTGATTCGAGAAGAGTATCAAGGAATTCGTCCAGCACCGGGGTATCCAGCATGTCCTGATCATACAGAGAAAACAGCTTTATGGAGATTGTTAAATGTAGAAGAGAATATTGGAGTGACGCTTACGGATAGTTTGGCAATGTTCCCTACGGCTGCAGTTTCTGGATTGTATTTTGCGCATCCAAAAGCAAGATATTTTGGAGTAGGTAAAATTACTTTAGAACAAGTACACGACTTTGCAAAACGTAGAGGTTATACGAATGAAGTGATGGAGCGCTGGTTGGCTCCCAACTTGAATGAATAATAAAATTACGCAATTTAAATATCTATTGAAACCTAGCATTTTAAAAAGTGTTAGGTTTTTTTTTATTAGAGCGATTGTGTATTTTCGCAAGCGCGTTAGGGATAGCAGTGATATCCTTTTTTATTTAGGTTGCACTTCGACAAGCTCAGTGACCAACCAGAAATAAAAAAGATTAAACGGATAGCCCGACCTGTAAGGGAACGCTCAAATAAAAAAACAGAAATGAAAGTTACAGATCACATAAAAGAAGCAAAGGGGAAATCATTATTTTCTTTTGAAATTGTGCCTCCGGTAAAGGGACAGAATATTCAAAAATTATATGATAATATTGATCCTTTAATGGAATTTAAACCAAAATTTATTGATGTGACTACTTCTAGAGAGGAGTATGTTTACCTTGATAAAGGGAATGGATTGTTAGAGAGAAAAATTACTCGTATGCGTCCAGGTACGGTTGGAATCTGTGCTTCTTTGATGCATAAATATAATGTGGATACTGTGCCTCATGTTTTATGTGGAGGTTTTACTAGAGAGGAAACAGAATACGTATTGGTGGATTTACATTATTTAGGAATAGATAATTTAGTAGCCTTACGAGGAGATGCAATGAAGCATGAGTCTTCTTTTGTTCCTTGCAAAGGAGGTAATAATTATGCTGTGGAATTAGTGGATCAGGTTTCTCGTTTGAATGAAGGGAAATTCTTGAATGAAAATGTTGAGATGGATTATAAACCTGATTTTTGTATCGGGGTAGCTGGGTATCCTGAGAAGCATTTTGAATCACCAAGTTTGGATTCTGATTTATTGCGTTTGAAGGAAAAAGTAGATGCTGGAGCCGACTACGTAGTGACACAAATGTTTTTTGATAATAAAAAATATTTTGAGTTTGTAGAAGCGGCAAAGAATATTGGAATTACGGTTCCTATTATTCCAGGAATCAAACCAATTGCAGTAGAGCGTCATTTACAAATATTACCGAAAGTTTTTAGTTTGGATTTACCATTGGCATTGGAAAAAGCTGTATTGGATTGTAAAGGTGATAAAAAAGCGATTCGTCAGGTTGGTATAGAATGGGCTATTCAGCAAAGTAAGGAATTGATGGAAGCAGGAGTTCCTACGGTTCATTATTACTCGATGGGAAAATCGGATAATATTGTAAAAATTGCAAGAGAAGTTTTTTAGTAGCAAGATTTATTGCTTACAGAAAATTAATAATTATCTCAAATACAACTATAAAAAAAAGTGATTCATAGTGAAAGTTTTAAGTGGATTATTTGATTACATTTGTATGGAGAAAAAAAAATATCAATTTAAAAATATATAGTTATGGCATTAGAAATAACAGACGCAACATTTGACGAAGTAGTATTGAAATCAGACAAGCCAGTATTGGTTGACTTTTGGGCAACTTGGTGTGGACCTTGTAGAATGGTTGGACCGATCATTGAAGAAATAAGCAATGATTATGACGGAAAAGCTGTTGTTGGGAAGGTAGATGTAGATAGCAATCAAGAGTTTGCAGCAAAGTACGGAGTAAGAAATATTCCTACAGTATTGTTGTTTAAAAACGGTGAAGTTGTTGACAAGCAAGTTGGAGTAGCTCCAAAAGCGACATACGCATCTAAAATTGACGCAGTCTTATAAATTTATAAGAACATAGAATAAAAAAGCAGTAAAAAAGCAGTACCATAGGGTACTGCTTTTTTTGTTTTAAGCCTGTTTTTCTGGTAGAAAAGAGACTTAAAAGTCCTTTTATTTGAGTAAATTTGTAGGAGCTTTTTGTGTTTAATATCAAGAAGCATAAGAGGCATACGACTATGGATGAAAAATTAATTTCTAAGAAGAAACCGAGTTTTCCAATCACCGATAAATTAAAAGATTATTTAAAAAAATATAGTAGGAACGTGCACATGCCGGTACTATATGATGATTTGTTGCGCTATTCTGGCGGAATTGAAGTATATGATAAATCGGGAGTAGATACCTTTTGGATTCGTGTCTATTATTCAGAGTTTGAAAGAGAGGAAATCGATAGAAGTTTAAAAAGAATTTATAGCATTTTGCATGCTGATGGTAGTGAAGATTCTATTCCTTTTTTAAATATTGATGCAGTTGACTTTTGTACGTTCGGAAATTCAAAGCCTTTTAGAGTAAAGGTTAGAAATATTCTGAATGACAACTATATGTATATGTACATAAAAAAAGCAGATGCTTCTCGTGTATATGGTTTGGAATTGGAACATTTATTGTCACCGGATAGAATTAATTTTTTGGTATATAAGGATACCATCGTAGAGGAACATATTCAAGGAATTCCGGGAGATGTTTTTATGAATGAAGGCTACAAGAATTTCTCATCACGAGACCAAAAACAGCTTTCTAAAGAATTTGTAAAATTCAATGAGCGTTGCATCATTCGCTTATTAGGGGATATGCGTTCTTATAATTATGTGATTGTACCTACGCATGATTTTGACCAAGTACAATATAGAATTAGGGCTATTGATTTTGATCAGCAGTGCTATGAAGGAAAATTTAAGGTTTACATGCCTCAGTTTTTAAAAGAAAATAATTTGTTTGTTCAGATGGTTCATGAAAATTTACATGAGCAATCTATAAATCAGTATAAGATAGAAGAACGTTCTGCAATTTCTAAAAGAATATTACGTGTTCATGATCGTGTTTTGCATCTGTTAGATTGTATGTCGGAAAATGCCATATCAACTCCTGAAAAGGTTGAGCAGTTAAAGGCGGATTTATTGGTTTATACAAAAGATGTCAAATTCAAAAAATGTACAAGTATGGGCGAATTGCTTGGAGTGGCATTTGATTTTGTAGTAAGAAACTATGAAAATGAAAATCACTTTTTAATTCATTGATAGGATGTGTCTAGCATAAAAAAAGCTCCTTGAAATTATTTCAAGGAGCTTTTTTAATATTGTAAAATAGTCTTTCTCTTAATAAATATCAGTATCTAAATCGTCTAAACTTTGATGCTCTCCAAAATTATCAAATTCATCGTCTAAACCATACGGATCTTCTGAACCAGGTTCTTTCTCAGCGGTAAATTCTTTTTCTGGTGCTTTTTCAGGAACCTCTCCGATGGTTAAAACTAATTTAGGA
>NZ_JAQWGB010000119.1 GCF_029238425.1 Flavicella sp. | reverse complement strand
GCTAAAAAACTATATCATGAATTAAAAGACGATATTAAAAAACAAAGTATTAAAATGGGAAGAGACAAGTTCTATTCTTTCCTAAAAACCCATAGATTGCTGGTACCTAGAAGTAAAAACTATCATGTTACAACTAATTCTAAGCATCATTTTTATAAATACAAAAATCTTATTACTAACAAAATCCCTACAAGAGCTGAACAGCTATGGGTAACTGATATTACATACATTAAAACGCAAAAAGGACATAGTTATTTAGCATTGGTAACAGATGCCTATTCAAAGCAAATAATGGGTTATAAACTAGATTCACATATGAGAACTTCACTTTGTATGGATGCGCTAAATATGGCGCTTAAAAACAGGAAATATCCTAATAAAAAACTGATTCACCACTCAGATAGAGGAATACAATATTGCAACACTACCTATACCCTATTTGCTGAATCAAACGGATTAACAATGAGTATGACTGAGAAATATGACCCTTATGAAAATGCAATCGCTGAGAGAATTAATAGAACTTTAAAATATGAATACGGATTGAAACTAACAATTAAAAATACTAACTTAGCACAAAAGATTGCAAAAAGAGCGATTAACATTTATAACAATATTCGACCACATTTAAGTCTCGATTTATATACACCTAAACACGTACACATAAATCAAAACATTGACTATAAATCGTATCGAAGAAATAAAAACAAACTGGAATTATTAACCTTGTAATCATCAAAAAAAGGCCAACCTATTTCAGGACAATACAAATTCGAATTAAATCTTTATCTTAAGAATAAAAATAGTAAATCAAATACTCAAAAATTTAAAACTATGAAGAAACTTCTTTTTATCGTTGCAATTTTAACTCTGTTCTCATGCTCAGATGATGATGAGCAAGAAAGACTGATGTACGACATTACATACTCGGCAACTGCATTAAACGGAACCACCATTAACAAAGTAGAGTATCTCAATAGCCAAGGTAATCTAATTGAACTCACTAACGTTACATCTCCATGGAATATTAGTCTTACTATTAGAGCAGGTCTTGGATTACAAGCTGCAGCATATGGTGATATCCCCTATCAAGGCTCGCTGAGTATAACTGCAACCTGGAAGCCTGAAGGTGGTACATCAGAAACAGAGACAGTGACATTACCAAATGACACACCAAATTCTGTAATCAACAATGGAGTGGTTGAAATTTCAGGGAGAACGCTACTCGATTAATTTTAAAATATATTATTATGTTTTTTTATAGAATGAATAGTTTTTTTAAACTCGTTATCTTCTTAATCATTTTCTCAAAGTTTAGCGTAGGTATTTCTCAGACGACTTACACAGTTACGTCTACCTCAAAAGATGGCCCAGGTTCAATTAATGAAGCTATTACTTCGGCTAATAGCAATCCAGGTGTAGATATTATAGAATTTATACCAGGGCTTCAGGTCAATGCTGTACATCCAAGTTTTTCAGGTAATTCAAATGATTTTATGATTCAAATCACAGAGTCAGTAACAATCGATGGAAAAGGCGGAGCTATTAATGGCTCACAGACATGGGTTAGTGCTAATGGGGATACCAATCCTCTTGGAGCTTGTCCTAGTACCGTTCTAAGTACAACAATTCTAAGGAGTATGCCTAACTTCATAGAAATTGGTACAGTCAACCAGAACAATTCAAGCATATCAGTTACTGTAAAAGATTTATCTATCAAACAATTTAATTCTATTGCTGCAGTAAGGGATAATGCCACATTAATTTTGGAGGAATTTAATGCAGATGAGATATGGTCAACACTTGATTGTACAGCTAAAGGTCTTATAGAGGTGTCTGATGGAGGAACATTGACGATCAAGAACTCTAGATTTACCAATTCCAAAAACTGGGCGTCAGAAAATTTAGGTACTGCAATTGTTTCTGACAATGCCGAAGATCTTACAATTGAACAGTCTTTATTTTACAACATCAATGGAGGTGTACAGTTTTTGCTTAGCTGGATTGGTAGCTCTAGCGCTGATATTAACATCATTAGTTCTAGAATTCTGCTATCAGGAGGCTTTAAAATTATTGGTAACACCAATGAAACCAATATTGTCAATACCACTTGGGTTGATGATAATGTTTCCACTCTCAAATTTGGAGATAGGTTTATAAATGATTCTAATGGACCAGTAAATTTTATTGCGTCCTCATTGATGTGGAATTCGAATACTTGTAATGCACAATGTCAGAATTCAGGAATAAGTACTTTACTTGAAAGTTCTAATGGGACAATTAACTTTATTGAGTCCGCCGTAGGATTTAATTTTGAAAATACTTCTGGAAATCTTGTTACACTTCTAGGAGGCAGTGGAAGTGGCTTTAGTGCAGATAACAATACCTGGATTCAACCAACAATCACACAGAACGAAACAACTTTGGAGGCTATAACTTCACAACCTGCTTTGCTTACAGGTTCAGATGCATTTTCTTTTGATGTCGTATCTAACAATGCGTTATTTGATGCAGATTTTCTTACTCCTAATATTGCGGGGGAATTAATTGACGAGGTTAGTTCAACGTTGCTAAATCCTGTGACAGGAATTGCAATAACTGAAGACCCTTTAGGAAACCCTAGGAAAGATGCAAATGGTTTAAGAGATATTGGTGCTATACAATTATCATTAGCGCCTTTTGTAAGTGTTTCAAATATTGGTGAAACATCGGTTGACATCGATTGGAACGAACCTTCACATCATAATAATCTTTCAATAGTTGAATATGATGTTTCGTATGCTGAAGCTGGCTCAGGAGAAACAATTATCACTGTGCCGCTACCAAATTTATCAGCAATGATAAATGGTTTAACAACGGGTACAACCTATGAAATTAAAGTTAGAGCCATTTATGACAATAGCGGGTCTTCCGAAAATGGCCCTTTCAGCAATATTTTAAATGCAACACCATTTGGCGCTTTAGAATCACCAACATTAACTGCTACAGCTGGAAGTACTGAAGTATCTTTATCTTGGAATATTCCGGATCTAGGTGGTCGTACTTATGAGTTCTATGATATCTTTTGGCGAGTACAGGGAACTACAAATTATATTGATGCCATTGCCGTTTATGATATCAATCAAACCAATGCAACGGCTGCAGGATTAACAAATGGAGTTACTTATGAATTTTCAATTTTCGTGAGAGCGTCTAGTGAGAATTCTGCATATAGTTTTGCAAACGCAACACCGGATTCTAACAATAGTCCTTTGAACGAAAAATTTAGTTTTTACCCAAATCCAACTAAAGACCTCTATTTTATCGAAACTAATGAAGATTTTAAAGCCAAATTATTTTCCATAAAAGGTAATTTATTACTTGACAGTTTCAAAAATAAAGTTCTCGATATGTCAGTTTATAGTCAAGGGGTGTATTTGTTTCAAATCGAATATCAAAACAAGCTTTACACTAAAAAAATAATTAAAAACTAATGATAAGGTGAAAAGTTTAAAACTATTCTATTCCCAATCATGGGTGGAAAAATTAAAAAACTGGTTACAACAATGGCTATAAGTAATTGCTTGTTCTCGCCTACTTCTGAAAATCCTTGCAGATTTTCAGTTTGGTGTGTACTTGCAAAGTTAACCGCTAAACCACGCAACTACTCATAGCCGAGACCGTTACATGCAATTTCAAAAAAAATGGCTGTACTCAATAACTTAACGCAACAGATCTAAATTAATAGATTTGTATTATGTTAAGAAAAAAAACTTGTCGACTTACTCTTAAAGAAAGAATCCAAATTGAGACTCTTTTAAATGAAAACAAGTCTAAATCCTACATCGCTAAAACGCTAAACAGAGCTCGCTCTACAATCACCAGAGAAGTTAATATATGGGTACAATCCGATAAAGATAAATACTCCGCTGAACTATCATATTGGTGCGCTAAAGACGATTATTTAAACAAAAGAAATACTGACAAAATATCTATTCATAAGAAACTTAGGTTTTATGTTTATAAAGGACTTTTGTCACAGTGGACTCCTGAACAAATTTCAGGTAAATTAAAACTGGAATATCCTAACGACCCCATTATGTCTATTTCTCATGAATCTATCTACAGATACATTTATACACAGCCACAAGCTCGTTTAAACAAAAAGCTAATCAAACTACTCGTTCGTAAGAAAACACGTAGAAGACCTCCTAAAAAAAGA
>NZ_JAQWGB010000114.1 GCF_029238425.1 Flavicella sp. | reverse complement strand
AAATCATATTCATCCGGTCCATTGGTAATAACTCCTGCATACACTGTGAATTTTTCGCTATTGTCATACTGGGAGTAAGTAAATACAGTTCCTAATAAGAATGCGATAAGTATCTTTTTCATAGCTTTTATAGTATTAATTTCTGTATGCACTGATTAGTAACTTTAATTTTTCCATTTCCTTTTTAGCAGTTTCCTCTTTAATTTCTGTCAAAGTAGGACGATTACCATTCAGACCTAATCTTTCATCTTGACGAATAAAATAATGCTCATTGGCTTTCAAATCAAGCTCAATTACCGCCGAACTTTCAGCAGAAAAGGCGGAGAAAGAATAAATACCTGGTTTTAACTCCCATCTAAAAAACGTACCAGGACCGGTACCACCAGCATCCAAGCCATTAATTTTTATATTCGTTGACAAAGCTGCCGCAAACATTCTATTTGGACGATACATATAGACCACACCTTTGTCACTAACTTTATTAAACTCTTTCGCTTTTATACTAGCTTCGTCTGTAGCATTTGATGTAGATGCGCAGGAGACAATCATTAAAACCGAAAATAGAATCATTATTTTTTTCATACTACAAAATTAAATATTTTATACAAACATAATATTAAAACGAGATTATTTTAATCTTACCTAAAATACTATAAGTATTGTAATATGTGAAGAAGTATTAATTAAAGCCTCTAAATCTTTTAGTGAATGGTATGAATAAACAAATAAATGCCTCAATTTACATTGAGGCATTCTTTTTTTGTAATTCTATTCTTTGACAAACTTCATTGAGAGATACGTTTCGCTAGTCTTTATTTTTGCAATGTAAACTCCTGGAGAAAGTTGTGCAACATTAAGTGTCTTTTCGTCCGTTAAGTTTGAAAGGATCAAATTTCCTGAAAGATCAAACACTTCCACTTCTTCTATGAAAGCATCACCAATAATTTCTAATTCTTCTTTAACCACATTTGATTTCAGTCTCACATTTAGATATTCAGTATGAGAATTTGAAGCTGTAGCAGCAACAATTAAATAACCCTGAGAATCCAATTCCAATGATTTTCCCAAACCGGCACCATCTGCAACAAACTGCGATAACTGGGTAGTTGTTAAGCCGTTATTATCTGTACCAAAACGAAATACGTTTTCTTTAAAACCAGTAATATTTACAACAGCTCCTACATCAAAAGTAAGGTTATCAGATTCATCAAAATTAATTGCAGTTACTGCATTATCAATAGTTAAATTTAGAACACAACTGGTGCTTTTCAAGTTCAAAGCCCCCATATTGCTAAGGTTAGCATTTACATTTAAATTCAAGGTATTTAAATTGGCTACTTTCAAGGTACTTTCAATACAATCCGCCGTATTTATAGTCAAGTTGTTAATTCCATTTTGACCACTAGAAACCAATAAATCATCTGTAACAACATGTGAAGCATTTGTTGATATAATTACATTTGTTCCGGTATTCATGTATATTTCATTCGCCGAGATAGTGGCATTTTCTAAAATATTGTAATCTCCTACTTGAGAAAATGTAAAGCGCCAATCTGGAGTCCCTGGACTTACCAATTCTGTCGATACAAAATCACCTTTCATATTTACAATTCCCTTATTATTGATAACCATAACACAGTCAAACAAGACCGAACATGTAGATTCAAAATTTAAAGTTGCACCTGTTTTAAAATTTTTAAAAGCCAAAGAACCTTTAAAAGTTTTATCCGGTACATATAAATCATTCTCAATATGAAAATCATTAAAAAAGGTTAAAGACGAGGTACCTGTAATTATATTATCTACAGCTACATTTTCTGCATTCCAGTAAGAAGTATTAGCTACATCAATTTTAAGATGTAACGCAGCATCGTTCGCTTCATTGATCGTATAATCTCCCGATGTTGTGTCTGTAAATAACCTTTCTGCAGAAATATCAGTATCTAATTCAGAAACCATCTTATCTAAAGTAATCTCATCCGTCGCTATAGGCAAAGTATCATCGGACCAGTTAGTGTTCAAAGCCCAACCGTCGGAAATAGATCCTTCAAAGATTTTTTGAGCCATTAGATTACCACATAAAGCGGTAATAAAAATAAGTGCGTATAATTTTTTCATAATATAAAATGTTTAGATTTTACATTAAAATTATATCAATCGCTCTCCTTGGTTGAAATATTTCTATTAAACAAAAGAAACCATAGATGAACAGACCAAATCCTACTATATATGCAAAACTTAGCTACTGTAAATAAAAAAGCCACTACCGATAGTAGTGACTTCATTTTTATATATTATTTTTTAAAAAATTCAATTCTTAATGAATTTACGTTTTATTTCACCAGATGTAGAATATACTTTTAATGTGTAAACACCACTGGAAAGATCTGAAACATCAATGGATTGATCAAAATTCTCAACCGATTTTAACAATCCTCCAACAGAATTATATATTTCAATCTTCTCTATTGATTCCATGCCATGAATATTAAGTTGATCCTTTACTGGATTAGGTGATAACACAAAGGAGTCGATAGAATCATTTCCATCTATGGAAGCTGCAGCAGCAACAACCAAATATCCATCAGTGTCCAACTCTAAACTCATTCCAGACGCTACACCATCCGCAGTAATTCTTTCTAATTGAGCCGTTGTTAATCCTGTGGCATCCGTACCAAATCTTAGTACATTTTCTTTAAAACCAACTATTGAGAAATCATCAGCAACATTTGTACCTTGACTACTACTATTTGCAAAATGAATAGCAGTAACGGAATCATCTATTGTCATATTTATTGTAGAAACGGAACTAGACATGTTTAAAGTACCTAACGAGTTCAAATTAGCATTAATATTAAAATTAAAAGTACTTCCATTATTTAAGCGTATTTTTCCCTGAATACAATCCTCGGTATTAATCGTTAAATTCGCTGTAGCCCCTCCATTAACAGCAATTTCATCCTCTGTTACTACATGTGAAGCATCTGTAGACATCACGACATTCGAAAAATTATATAAATAAACACCATTAGCAGAAACCGTGGCTGTCCCTAAAAAATTCACTACACCGGCTTGCGAAAATATAAAACGATGATCCGGAACACCCAACACTGCTTCAGTAGAACTAAGCGTACCATAAATATTTACCGTTCCTCTGTTATTGATCACTGTTGGTGTATTGAATACAATTGAACAAGTAGCACCAACTGAGAGCGTATTGGCGACAATGAAATTCTTTATGGTAACATATCCAACCTGGTCATTATCCAAATAAAAATCGTTATTTAATGTAAGCATGCTGGTTCCCGCTCCTTGGTTATAAATTACGGTTGCTGCCTCATCCCAATAAGAGGTTCCAGAAAAACTTTTATGCAAGGTCAATAATTTGGGTGCAACATCTTCTGCAATAGAATAATCATTTGTTGTAGTTCCTGTTTGTAAACGCTCAGCATCAGTATCTCTATCCAACGTAGAAGCTGCAGCAATTGAGCTTATTTGGATAACATCCGTAGAAACGGGATACGTATCATCACTCCAATTTGTTACTTCATTCCAACTTGGTCCAATATCCAAAGTTTTTTGACTGTATAAACAAATGGAAACACTACATAATAAAATAAATAAGTAATTTTTTTTCATATTTAAAAGTTTAAGGTTAGATAAATATTAATGGTTAGTTAAGCCATTTTTAAAAACACTAAAAGACAAATGATTTTAGACATTTAACCTAAAAATAAAAAATAATCTCTTAATTTTCAAAAAAAACAATAACTATAAACCTTGGTTAACACGAGAGCTATAAGCGTAAAAAACACTTTTAAACAAAAAAAAGCTGTAACAAAAATGTTACAGCTTTTTTAAATTATGTATTTAGAAATTATCCGTTCAATGCTTCGAAATTTTAAATTTAACTTCGCTCTGCTCCGTTTAATTATGCATTCAATGCTTCAGCACCTCCAACAATTTCTAATATTTCATTTGTAATTGCAGCTTGACGTGCTTTATTGTATGTCAATAACAATTCATCTCTCAAGGAATTCGCATTATCCGTTGCTTTATGCATTGCTGTCATACGAGCACCGTGCTCTGAAGCAAAAGAATCACGTAACGCTTTAAATAATTGAGTCTTCAAAGATTTAGGAATCAAAGCAGAAATGATTTCTTCTTTTTGAGGCTCAAAAATATAATCTGCAGATACATTTACATCTGTCTCAACAGGCTTTATTGGTAAAAATTGCTCTACTTGTACTAATTGAGTAGCCGCATTTTTAAAGCTATTATAAACCACTTCAATCTTATCATAAGATCCAGCTACAAAAAGTTCCATTAAATTCTCAGCAATTGCAGCAACATTTTCAAATGACAAATCGTCAAAAATTTCACTTTTATTATCAATTACCGTAAAATCTTTACTTAAAATATCGTTTCCTTTTTTACCGATAGATAACAAATCAACTTGTTTTCCTTGGTACTTTTCAGCAACAACTTTTTTAGTTTCTTTGATGACATTAGAGTTAAAACCTCCACATAAACCTCTGTTAGAAGTTACAACAACCATCAACACTTTAGAAACATTTCTTTGCTCTGAATAAACTCCACCTGCATCAGCATCTAAAGTTGCACTTAAATTTTGCAACAACTCTGTAAGTTTATTTGAATATGGACGCATAGCAGTAATTGCATCCTGAGCTTTTTTCAATTTAGCAGCAGAAACCATCTTCATTGCTTTCGTGATTTTCATCGTCGAACCAATCGAAGTAATTCTGTTTCTAATTTCTTTTAAGTTTGCCATTTCTTATTTAATATTTTGTCGATTATGTCAAGTAGCGAACCACTTAAACTTTACAATGACTCAAATCAGCATAGAGTAGTTGAACAACTACTCTATACCAACTAATAATTTATGAAGCGTATTTCGCTGAAATTTCAGCAGCAGCTGCTTCTAATACATCCAAAGATGCTTTTTCTAATTTTCCAGATTTCAAAGAATCTAAAGTATCTCTATGCTTTGTATTTAAGTAAGAAATGAAGTCAGCTTCAAATTCTTTTACTTTATTTACAGGAACATCTTTCAACAAGTTCTTAGAACCTGCATAGATAATTGCAACCTGATCTTCTACAGTATAAGGATCATTTTGACCTTGTTTTAAGATCTCAACGTTTCTTTCACCTTTAGAAATTACATTCATAGTAGCAGCATCCAAATCAGAACCAAACTTTGCGAAAGCCTCTAACTCACGGTATTGCGCTTGATCTAATTTTAAAGTACCTGATACTTTTTTCATTGATTTGATCTGCGCAGAACCTCCTACACGAGATACAGAAATACCAACATTAATTGCTGGACGAACCCCTGAGTTGAATAAATCACCATCCAAGAAAATCTGTCCATCCGTAATAGAAATTACGTTTGTTGGAATATAAGCAGATACATCTCCCGCTTGCGTTTCAATAATTGGCAACGCAGTTAAAGAACCTCCACCTTTGATTTTACCAACCAATGAAGGTGGTACATCATTCATTTTTTGAGCAATAGCATCATTGTTGATTACTTTTGCAGCACGCTCTAATAATCTAGAGTGCAAGAAGAATACATCCCCTGGGTAAGCCTCACGTCCCGGTGGTCTTCTTAATAATAAAGATACCTCACGGTAAGCTACCGCTTGCTTAGATAAATCATCATAAATAATCAATGCTGGTCTACCTGTATCTCTAAAGTACTCACCAATTGCAGCACCTGCAAAAGGAGCATATACTTGCATTGGAGCTGGCTCAGAAGCACTTGCTGCAACTACAGTAGTATAAGCCAATGCACCTTTTTCTTCTAATAAGTTAACGATACCTGCAACAGTAGAAGCTTTCTGTCCAATTGCTACATAAATACAGTAAACTGGCTCTCCTGCATCGTAAAATTCTTTTTGATTCAAGATAGTATCTAAAGCTACTGTAGATTTACCTGTTTGACGGTCACCAATAATCAACTCACGTTGTCCACGACCTACAGGAATCATTGCATCAATAGATTTGATACCTGTTTGTAAAGGCTCAGTTACTGGCTCTCTAAAAATTACACCAGGAGCTTTACGCTCTAAAGGCATTTCAAAAGTTTCACCTTCGATTGGTCCTTTACCATCAATTGGGTTTCCTAAAGTATCAACAACACGTCCAACAATACCTTCACCTACATTTAAAGATGCGATACGTTCCGTACGTTTTACAGTAGATCCTTCAACTACTGAAGTAGATGCACCTAAAAGTACAACTCCAACATTATCCTCTTCCAAGTTCAATACAATACCTTCTAATCCTGATTCAAACTGAACCAATTCTCCGTACTGTACGTTAGATAAACCGTATACACGAGCAATACCATCTCCAACTTGTAAAACTGTCCCAACTTCACTCAATGAAGCTGATGCTTCAAAATTTGTCAATTGTTCTTTTAAAATTGCTGAAACTTCAGCTGCTTTAATTTCTGCCATCTTGAATTATTTTGATGTATAATTAAATTTTTGCAACAAAATGACTGTGGTCAAATTGTCTTTTCAATTCGTTAAAATTATTTGAAATACTTGCATCGTATTGTATATCTCCAACACGTAAAATAAATCCTCCTAAAATATCAGCGTCAACTACATTTTCAACAATAGCTTCGTGACCCGTTAGTTCTTTTATTTTAGCTAGTACTTTTTTATTTAATGCTGCCGTTAATGGTACAGCAGTTGTTACTCTAGCAACGTCAACTAGTTTGTCATGGTCAAACAAAATTGTATACTGCTTTGCAACCATTGCCAACAAAGACAATCTTTTATTCTCTCCCAACAATTTGATCGCACCTAAAGTGATTTGATCAACTGATTTAGAAAAGATAGCATTCAAAGCTTTGATCTTAAGATCCGCTTTGATTACTGGGCTACTTAATACAAGAGCAAGTTCTTCGCTTTCAGAAAGAGTTTTAGCGATCAACTGCATAGAGTTATTCACTTCTGTTTCTTTCTTAGAATCTTTTGCAAGATTCAATACTGCTTTTGCATATCTAAGTGCTGCTCTAGTTCCTTTCATCTTATCTTAGTTTAAAGTAACATCACCTAACATTTTGTCAACTAGTGCAAGTTGATCTTCTTTAGCCGCTAATTCTTTCTGAACTACTTTTTCAGCAATTTCAATTGATAAATTAGCAACCTGAGATTTTAAGTGAGAAATTGCAGCTTGCTTTTCTACTTCAATAGCAGATTTTGCAGCATCAATAATTCCACTTGCTTGTTCTTGAGCTTCCTCTTTAGCGTCAGAAATAATTTTTTCTTTTATCTCACGAGCATCTTTTAATAAAGAATCTCTCTCAGCTCTCGCTTCTTTTAATATTCTTTCGTTATCAGCATTCAAAGATTGCATTTCTTTCTTAGCCTCTTCAGCAGATTCTAATGCATTTTTAATACCTTCCTCTCTATCGTTTACTGCTTCTAAGATTGGCTTCCATGCAAATTTCTTTAACAAAAGAACCAATGCAACAAATAATACTGATTGCCAGAAAAATAAACCTAATGAAAATTGTTCTATTAATTTTTCCATCCTGTGTGTTGTGTTTTTTAATTAATTTTAGGATAAACAATAGCTACAACCAACCGTTGTAGCTATTTGTTTGTTTTGTCTTATGCTGCGAATAAAGCTGCGAAACCGATTCCCTCGATTAAGGCTGCTGCAATCAACATAGCAGTTTGAATCTTTCCTGATGCTTCTGGTTGACGAGCAATAGCGTCCATTGCTGAACCACCAATTCTTCCAATTCCAACAGCTGCACCGATTACGATCAATCCTGCTCCAATGTAATTTAATCCTTCCATGATATATATATTTAATTATTAAACATTCAATTTTTAGTGATCATCATGCTCTTCTACTGCAGAACCGAAGTACAATGCAGATAGCATAGTGAAAATATAAGCTTGTAGCGCCGCTACTAATAATTCTAATAATGATAATGCAAACGCCAATCCAAAAGACAATGGACTTCCAATCCAGTTTTTGAAGATAAACATCATTCCAATGATACTCATCAATACAATATGACCTGCCGTAATATTTGCGTACAAACGAATCATCAATGAGAATGGCTTAATGATAGTACCTAACAATTCGATTGGAATTAATAAAATTTTCATCGGTGTTGGCACTCCTGGCATCCAAAAAATGTGACCCCAGTAATTTTTGTTTGCTGTAAACGTAGTTAAAAGGTATGTGATCAATGCTAATGATAAAGTAACAGCAATATTATTTGTTACGTTGATTCCTACTGGAGTTAGACCTAATAAGTTCACAATCCAGATAAAGAAAAATACGGTTAACAAATAACTCATGTATTTTCTATAATGCTTTTTCCCAATGTTTGGAATCGCAATTTCATCTCTAACATATAAAATTAATGGCTCTAACAAACGACCAAAACCTTTAGGCAATGCGCTTGTTTTGTAGTTTTTTGCCATTCCTGTGAATACCAAAAACATAAACAATGCTACTAAGAAAATAAAACTAACGTTCTTAGTGATTGAAAAGTCAATGGGTTTCGTATTTGTTGCGTGGTGGTGATCATCATAAGTGATGGTACCTGCTGCATCTGTTTTGTAAATTTTACCGTGATATAATTTAAAAAAGCTACCGTTGTTTTCTGCAACCGTTTCTCCATGATGAAATTTAGATGAAGAAAAAACGTTTAACCCAGATTCAGCATCGTATAAAATAACTGGTAAAGGAGATCCAACATGAACCTCTTTTCCGTGCTCATCTTCGTAAGAAAACAACCCAAAATCATGAGAATCCAACAAGTGATGGTTGATAAACTCTTTAATTTCTTCCCCTAAAGAAGCCTCAGTTTCTTCAGTATGGCTAGTTGAATGTTTAGCATGTTCATTATCGTGGTGTTGCGCTACCGAAATAAACGAAACTAAAAACAATAAAAACGTAATCTTTTTGATTAAAAAATCTCTTCGCATAATCTATAAATAAACGTGTCTTAAAAACGCTGCAAAGATATATTTTTAAACGTAATGGAAAAATTAATTTTCAGATTATTTTAAATCCAATTTTTCCGAGAAAATTATTCTTCTTTTTTTGAAGAATTTAAAATCTTGACCACGCCCAAAGTCTCTAAAAATAAGCACAATAGATATGGAACAAAGAATGACAAAAACTCCAATCGAGAAATATCTCCATCCTCTCTAAATTGTGGGGAGAAAAAAATAAAAAATACAGCAAATTTTAATAGGCTTCCCGCCATAAACAAAAACCCTAACTGATCACTGAATTTTTTTTGTAAAAAACTCAAACTTGAAAAAATAAATATTGCCAAAATAACATTCGCATAGTACCCCTCCATTATCATGCTTTTATAAGGTGGATACCCTAAAAACCTCAGCATTTCGGTATGAATATAAAAAATAAGAGCCGCAATAATTACAAGTCTGACAGAAAAGAGAACGATTTTTTTTGACATTATGATTCTTAGTCTTCCATTTTTTTGAGTTGTTGCAACATACTATACATAGATAGCACAAATGCAAAAAGCACCAACAAAAGGGTCAGGGTTTTTTCAAAACCAAAATAAACATCCAATTTTTTTCCTAGATAAGCCGCCAAATAAATGGTGGCCCCTAATTGAATACCAATCCCGGTAAATCTAATAAATTTATTAAGCGGTTTTTTCTGAGGATTTTTTTGAGCCATCTTTATTTAATTCTTTAATCATGCCCTTCATGCTACAAGTTGCATTAAAAGAAGCACCTGGCTCAACCGTTAACTTACCGATCACTACATCACCATGGATTACAGCCGTAGATTTAAGCGTTAACATATCGCTTACAGAAATATTTCCAGAAACTTCACCTTCGATATCTGCATTGGTACACTCAATCAAACCTTTTACATTTCCTTCTTTTCCTATGATAACTCTTCCATCTGCACGAATACTTCCTTCTACAGAACCATCTATTCTAAAATCACCTTCAGAATGAATATCTCCTACGATGGATGTTTTCTTACCGATTACATTTCTTTCTAAAACAGGACTTTCTTTCATTTTTTTCTCTTTAAACATATTAAGGGGTACTTTATTTCAACTTACTCATTAGCTCTTTCGCTTTTTTGCCTTCTTCTGTATTAGAATAATTCAAAACAATATAGTCTAGAGCGTTCATAAATGCTTTTTTACCTTTAGTCTTTGCCAAGGCATACGCTTTCAATAATTCAAGTTTTGGTACTATAGGTGTTCCTTCAAAGGTACGCAACGCTTTTGAAATATCATAAATCGTTTGTAAATAGTCTCCAGACTTGTAGGTATAGTATATTTCTCGGTAACTACCTTCAGGCGTTTTATCACTGGTACTATCAATAACCTCATCCGGGTTTATAATCATTTGCGCAAATACAGAATTAGGAAAACGCCTTACCACGATACCACTATAGTAATCCGCTTTTTCCTGATTCCCCATGGCTTCGTAAATACGGAATAAATGATAATTAGTTCCCAACACAAGTTTGTCTTCAGGAAAGATCTCTATCAAGGTCTCTAAGGTTTCGGCCGCAAGTTCATATTCTTTAAATTGCTCTTTATATATCAATCCCAATTGATAATAAGTACTACTCCTTAAATTAGAAATACTGTCAATTTCATTTAGAGTAGATGGCAATTGATTCACGTAATAATCTACCTTATATTTCTCTGGTAGCTCATCACCTCCTTCTGCTGCAGCTGTGCTCACAACAATCAATTCCTCATCTCTCAAGCGTGTATTATCGGACCACCTCCAATTATCAGTAAGCTTTCTTGAGCCCCAAATACGCTTAAACTCTTGACTTCCAAAACTAACGGTCTGACTGCTATAAAAATACCAATCCCCATTTTTATGAGAAGCTTTTACTGGAGTTTGTGCACTGGCCAATCCCGTTTCCTCATATTTTTTTAGGTCCTCTAAGAATTCTGCTTTTTCTTTTGCCTCCTGCTCTTCTCTTTTTAAATTCTCTATATACGCTGTAAAATATTCAAACTGCTCTTCTTTATCCATTGCAAGTACATTCCATATACTATCATTTCTTCGAATTACTTCTTCAAAGACCAAAACAGACTCTAAGCCTTGTTTTTTTCTTTTTAGTTTTCTGATCCTTTTTGAATCTATATTTCCCGAAACCTGCAATACACTATCATAAAAACTGCTGGCAGTTGCATAATCCGTGTCATCAAAATAAATATCTCCGGAGGCTTCATATGACAATCCTTTCTGAAAATTTTTAGCATTCTTTGCATGCACTGAATTTTGATAATTTTCCAATGCTATATCTTGGTCTCCATTTTTATTTTGCAACAAGGCAAGATGATAATACAATTCATCTAAATAAGGTCTGTTCTCCCTGATTTTTATTAATTTTTCTAACTGAGGTATCGCCTCTTCAGGAACACCACCTAACTGAAAATTTTTAACTTTTTCTATCTCAGCATGAACTTTATAGTCATATGGAGCTTTTCTAAAATCAATAATCTCTTGAAAAGCCGTTTGGGAATTATTCAAATCATTTTCTTCACGATACAACTGACCTAATATAAAAAGGTTTCTTGCTTTTTTCGTTGGGTTTTTACTTTCGTCTACAGCGCTATGTAAACTTCGAATGATCATTTCTGTGCTGTCAATCTGAGTATAAGCCATTGCCATGGTAATATAGGCATCTTCCAAATTCGCTTGATCGATCTGATCTTTTTCTAAAAACTCCTCCAAATCTGCAATTGCCACATCCTCATTTTGCATTCTAATGTCAGCTTTTGCTTTCCAAACAATAGTTTCGTCTATCAAACTTGCTTCAGGATAATTTTTAATCACATAATTAAAAGCTTCCATTGCCGGAACAAAACGACTGGTATAATAACGTGATTTACCTAATAGTAAATAGGCCTCATCTATCCTGCTGTTTTTCTCTTTACCACCAATATTCATGGAATGCTTCTGAACCGCTTTCACAGCCTTTTCCTCGGCTAATTCAAAAGAAGTAAGATTCTTATCTACCTCTTTTTTCTTTTTATTCTTATTGGATTTTTTTGATTTCTTTTTATAATCTGGAATATCGATTTTCCCTTCATCAACATTCAAAGGCTCAATTGGCAGTATTTCCCAGTAATTATCTTGGTATTTTTCATTGATTTCATTCAAACCTGCCTGAAAAGCAATTTCACCATTATACAAAATATTGTATTCGGTGGTCATTGCATGATACTTTCTATTTACAAAAGTGTCTTTTTTAGTACTACAACTAAAAACAAGCAACGCAAGTCCAATAAATAAAAAAGAATAATTTTTAACCAAGATTTACATAATTAGAATTCTGTTCGAGTATTTTTTAACTCAAACCTAATAACGCAAAACTACAAATAATATTACTCATTGATATAAGTAGTTTGAGATAGCAATAAGCGAACAAATAAATGGATACTATACACAGTCAAAAAGAAACAAAACGGACAACAAAAGATTGTTTAAATAAACCGATCAATAATTGTTTTTACAGATTCTATTTTTGTCGTGTATTCTATGGTGGGTCCTGCCACCCAAACCGTTTTGTAAGTTGCCGTTGTAGCGGCATTTTCAACATCATTTGTCCCTTTTAAATAACGCAACAACTTTACCCATTTTTTGAGCTTTTTATTTCTATTCAACACACATTCTATCCAAGTTTCTTTGGTTCCTATTTTTTTAACATAGGGTGTATTGATTACAGTACAAGGTGTACCAGAAATCTTTTGGGTAACAACAATATCCTCAGCACCATAAGAAACACAAGCCTCTTTATACTCTTTTGAAACCCCAGCTTCCTCCGAAGCTATAAACGGACTCCCTATAGAAACACCTACCGCTCCATAAGAAAGCACTCTATCTAATTCTTCTTTACTTCCTACACCACCTGCTGAGATTATGGGTATTGAACAATGCGCATTCAATTGAGAAATTAACTCCTCTGGTCCAAAGTCACCACGATGTCCTCCAGCTTTATTATTTACTGCTATCAAAGCATCGCAACCCATGTTGGCAACTTTAATTCCATGATTAAGATTTACAACATCACAAAAAACCTTTATTCCTTTTTTATGTGCCTCGTCAATAATAAGTTTTGGATTTCCTAAAGAAGTAATAATAAAATCTACACCTTCCTCACAACAAACACTCAGCTGCTCTTTGTATTTTAAGTTCGATTTATTTACTATAATATTGATTCCAAAAGCGCCTTTCTCCGTTTTTTCTTTTTTTAATTCTTGAATCGCAGCTCTCAGTTTGTCAGTAGTTCTATAATTTAGAGCCGGAATACAAGCAGCAACATTTTTTTGCATGGCAACTTTAACCATAGCAACATTGGACACCAAAAACATGGGCGCAACAATAATTGGATGCGCTATATTTAGTAATTCCTCTAAGGTTTGTTTCCCGTCTCTCATAACCTAACAATCAAGCAGAAAATAAAGATACGGATTTAATGGTGCTTATACGTCTAACAAATGTTAATTAAAGATTTATAGGTATTTTTTTTAAAATGTTCTAAGCACTACTAATAAGTTTCTTATTTTTGCAGCACATTTTATTACACATTACTTATGCCTCATTTTCACACATTAACAATTAAAGAAATTGTAAAAGAAACAAGCTCCGCTGTCTCTATTCTTTTCAATATCCCTGAGGATTTACAAAAGGTTTTTGCTTTTACGGCAGGACAATATCTTACAGTGCGCACAACCGTAGACGGAGAAGAATTAAGACGTGCTTACTCAATATGCTCATCAGAAAAAAGTGGCGATGTAAAAATCGCAGTAAAAGCCATTGAAAATGGTAAATTTTCAAACTACGCTTACAACTCATTGCAATCAGGTGACACTTTAGAAGTTGCTCCTCCAGAAGGAAACTTTACACTTAGTACCAAAAGCGATCAGCTAAAAAACTATCTTGCCTTTACAGCAGGAAGTGGAATTACTCCAGTTTTATCAATGATAAAAACGGTTTTAGAACAGGAGCCAAAGTCAACTTTTACTTTGGTGTACGGTAACAAAACAGCGGATAGCACAATTTTTAAAACGGAACTAGATGCTTTAGCAAAAAAGTTTATTGCACGTTTCAATATTAAATATGCTTTTTCACAAGAAGAAACATCGGGAAGCCTGCAAGGTAGAATCGATAAAAAAGCAACAAATTATATCGTAAGAGAAAAATTCAATCATTTAAATTTTGACGATGTTTTTCTTTGCGGACCAGAAGAAATGATCAATGAAGTAAGTACAACTCTGAAAGAGGATGGCTTCTTAAAAGAAAACATCAACTTTGAGCTATTTGTATCCTCTGCCGACACAAAAGATGTGAGTTCTGCAGATGGTGTTTCTGAAATCACTGTTTTAGTAGACGATGAAGAAACTACTTTTACCATGGACCAAAAGGACACCATTTTGGCAGCGTCTCTTCGACATAATTTAGATGCGCCTTACTCTTGTCAAGGAGGAGTTTGCAGCAGCTGCATGTGTAAAGTAACAGAAGGTACGGCGATTATGACCTCTAACAGTATTTTAACGGATGACGAAATAGAAGAAGGATTGGTATTAGCTTGTCAAGCACATCCAACAACAGCAAAAATAGCCGTTGATTTTGACGATGTATAAACAATAAACACTTATAAATAGAAAAGCCTACTAATACTTAGTAGGCTTTTTTTGTACAATAATCTCAAGACTTATTATTTAGCACTTGTTTTGTTAAACATATACCTTGCAATTTTCCATTCTCCTGAAACTTTTTTAAACACAAACAATTCTCTATTCGACTCGGGTGCTTTTACTCCGTTAGCTAGTATATGAACTGTCCCTTCTGAATTAGTGACCGCAAACGCCATATCTCCTTCTATCTCTATCTCTTTGATATCAAAAACAATATCTAATTGTATTTGAGAAAACACAAATTCATAGGATTTTAAAATTTCCTCTTTACCAACGCCACTTGGTGCTTCTGTTGGCATAAAAATTCCATCTTTAGTATAAAGAAATTGTGCTAGTTTTGCATCCGAATTCACCAATGCTTTTTGATATTCAGCCAACAAATTCTCTATTTGTAATCTATTTTCACTTGTCATAATTTCTGATTTTTTAGTTTGAATGTATTCTTTTTTTTGAATTGAACTTTTGCCAAAGGCTACCAACAGAATTGATGAAGCCAATATGATTATTGTTTTTTTCATGATGTATCTTTTAATTACAGGTACAAATTTCCTGAAAAGAAAAGGTTGCTACCTATAAGATACCTTAAGAAAACATTTGAAATAACTAATTTGTGGCTATTTTTTTTCGGATAGTACTCAAAAACTCTGGAGTAACTCCCAAATAAGAAGCTATTTGAACGTTAGAAATACGTTCAAAAAAATAAGGATGACGTTTTAAAAAATCCAAATACCGTTCCTCGGCCGTGGAGCTAATATTTTGAAGAATTCTTCTCTGTGAGCTCACCAAAGCATTTTCGGTAAAAACCCTAAAAATTCTATTAAATTTTGGATAGTTCACAAAAAGACTCAGTTGGTCCTCTTTACTAATTTCTAACACAATTGAATCCTCTAGTGCCTCAATGTACAACCTACTCGGTTCTTCGCTATGAAAACTTCCTATATCTCCAATCCACCAATTTTCAATGGCAAATTGTAAATTATGTTGCTTCCCTTTCTCATCAACAAAATACATTTTAAAACAGCCTTTCACAACAAATGTATTGAATTTGGACACCTGTCCTTCTTCTAACAAAAAATGTCGACGTTTGACCTTTCTATGCTTAAAACAGGAAACCACCGCAAGCTCCTCTTCCTTAGTCAAAGAGAGCATCTTATTAAAATACAACAGTAAGAAATCCACCATAAAAGCAAAATGCTGTCCTATTATTTATCTTCCAATTTTGGGAACTGATTATTCTCAGGTGCCATGTCTGCCATCAAGCCTGATGGATCTATCTGAACCGACAGGATATTTTTTGAAACCACAAATTCATAAGCAGGAGCTACCCATGCCCAACTTTCCAACCGCTTGGCTTGTGTTGGTTTTGCTCCTCGCATCATTTTTAAAGGAATATAAAAATCCTCTGTTGAACCATCATCATAAGTAACTTTCACATCTATTGGCATTGGCATTCTACCAATTCTATTTAACACAACTGTATTTGAGTTTTTAACAGATACTGAATAATCTATTGTGTGCTTTGTTTCTGTCCAATAGTTTACATACCAATCTAATTGAATTCCAGAAATTTTCTCAGCCGTTCTTTTTATATCATTCGGTGTTGGATGCTTAAATTTAAAATCTTCGTAATATTTCAACAAGGTTTTTGCAACATTTTCTTTCCCGATCACATATTCTAATTGTGATAGAAAAATAGACCCTTTGCTATATGCTGCAATCCCATAAGCGAAGTTATAATGATAGGCATCTGCCTGGGTTGTCAAAGGTTCCTCAATATTATAACTCAACAAATTAAAATACCCTTTATAAGAACCTTCCAACGGATTTACCTTAGCCTCATTTAACACTTGATTTTCAGCATGACTTGATATATAGGTAGTAAAACCTTCATCCATCCATGGATGTTTAGACTCATTTGTAGCCAACACAAATTGAAACCACGAATGTGCCATTTCATGCGCTACTACTCCCACCAAACTCCCAAAAGATCGTTCTCCGGTAACTAGAGTACACATGGCATATTCCATTCCTCCATCACCTCCTTGAATTACTGAATATTGCTTGTATGGATAAGCTCCTATGTTCTTATTATAGTAAGTCAACAATTCCGCTGTTTTAGGCTGCAAATCTTTCCAGTTTTTCAAGTACTCTTTCTCCATTTTCTTCTTATAAAGAAAATGAAGTTTTGTACCGCTTTCCGTATCCAACACATCATGTGTAAATTTTGGATCCGCTGCCCAGGTAAAATCATGCACATTAGGTGCTATAAAATGCCAAGACAATTTTTTACCTTTTATTCTTTTTACTTTGACACCATCATCTTCATAACCATAACCTATTTCATTTGCGTTTTCAAGATACCCTGATCCCCCAACAATATATTTTTTATCTATATGTAAAGTAACATCAAAATCTCCCCAAACACCATGAAACTCCCTTGCTATATATGAATTGGCATGCCAACCTTCAAAATCATATTCTGCAAGCTTCGGATACCATTGTGCCATTGACAGTGCAACACCTTCTTTGTTATCTCTTCCTGCTCTTCTAATCTGTAACGGAACTTGCCCCAAAAACTCCATTTCAAAAACAGTGGACTCCCCTGGTTGAATAGAAGTATGCAAAGCAACCTCTAAAATCGTCCCATCAAGATGAGTTGTAACCTTTTTTCCGTCTTGAACCAAAGACACCACTTTGATAAATCCAATTTCATCTGGCTTTAAAACAGAAATTCTACTCGTAACTATTGGATTCTCGTCTGTTCCAGACTTGTCAACCATTCTACCGTCAGGATCTTGAATATTCTGCAAACGAATATCCATCTCACTTCCAGGTTGAAAAGCATTAAAATACAAATGATAATATACCTTATCTAAAACGTCAGGAGAGTTATTCGTATAAGTCAACTTTTGTTTCCCTTTGTATTGATTGGACTTCACATCCATATCAATATCCATTACATAGGAAACATGCTGCTGCCAGTAGGTTGTATTTTGAGCAAAAGTAACTACAGAAAAACAAATACTAAGCAAGGATAGGATAACTCTCATAAAACAAGGAATCTAAAAATTATTTTTTCTTTTTCTTAGCAGTCATTTCTTCTGCCATTTTAACCGCGTTGTATGCGTTTACAATTCTTCCTGAAACACACAAATCTGACAATTCAACCAACTCATCTTCCGTTCCCGGCTTGATTACTTTAAAATTAATCACCGTACCTGAATTCATTAAAATATGTTTTACCTGACTTGCTGATAATTCTGGGTAATAAGAACGAATCATGGCAGCAACTCCTGCTGTTGACGGAGATGCCATAGAAGTACCACTTAAATATTGATATTCATTATTTGGAACGGTTGCATACACTTGAACACCTGGAGCAAATACATCAACATTGATTTGACCATAATTAGAAAAAGTAGCCAACATATGCTCATCGTAGCTAGAACCCATGGCACCAATAGTAATCATATTATCAGAAATTTCTTCCTTCATATCTGGCGCGTCATTTGGATAAGAAGCAACCTCATCAATATTATCTGCATCATTTCCAGCTGCATTCACAATCAACACATCATGTTTTTCAGCATATTTTATAGCTTCATGAACCCAATCCGCATGCATAGAATATCCTTTACCAAAACTTGTATTGATTACCTTCGCTCCATTGTCTACAGCATATCTAAATGCCAAAGCAACATCTTTATCATATTCATCTCCATTTGGCACACAACGAACTGACATCAATTTTACATTTTTCGCAACACCATCTACTCCTTTATTATTATCATTTGTAGCCAAAATAATTCCAGCTACATGAGTTCCATGAATCTCATCATCTTGATGATTTTTAGGGTTTCCATCTCCATAGTACTTCGTACTCATATCATTTTCATCATCACCCAATAAATCTTTTCTTGGGTTAAAATCAAGATTGTAATGACTATCAACTGAAGAGGTATAATGCTCTACTCCTCTTTTAATTTGTTTCATTTCCGCAGGAATACTTGTTCCGCCTTTCAAAACATTCATTGCCAACTCTCTTTGTTTTAAAAGCATCGCATCCTCTGTAACAATGGCTTCAACATCAGAAAGTTCATAGTCCTCTTTACCAGTATTGGCAACCATGGCATTATGAGAGGTTTCAAACATATTCAAATAGAAAGCATATTTTTCTTTCTCAGAAGCCGCTTCACCTAACTTCTTGTCAAAAATCTCTTTCAATTCCATGTACTCGTCGTACTCCGCTTTATCTTTTGCATCGATATCAGACTCCGTTTTTCCATCGAATTTTTCAGATTTCAATTTGATAATTCTAGTAATCTCAAGATTTTCATCATATATATCCCCTAAGAAATTCCATCCATGAACGTCATCTATAAATCCATTTTTATCATCGTCAATTCCGTTTCCAGCAATCTCTTTAGGATTTACCCACAATATATCTTTCAAATCTTCATGATCTAAATCGATACCAGAATCATTTACCGCAACAATTACTTCAGTAGATTCTTTTCCTTTTAAAAACTCGTACGCCTGCAAAACACTCATCCCCGGAATCGTATCCGTGGCAATATCTGCATGTCCCCATCTTTGTTTTTCCTCTTCAGTTAATGCTACATTTTTAGCACTAATATTTATTCCGTTTTGTACAGCAACTGGAACTGGGATTTTATGAACTGATTTACAACTCACAAGAGTTGCCGTAATTAATGTGGTTACATAAAGCGGTTTTAATAATTTCATATTCTATATTTTAATAAATCAACTGAACACTTCGTTAAAAGTATAACTATTTTGGAGACGCACTCCTTTCTCGGTTTGTTTTACAGTACACAGCTCATTATGAGCATCATGTTCTAAAAACAAAATAAATTCTTTATCTGCAGCCTCATTTAAAAACAAGGACTTTTCATTCATCGTAAGCAAGGGTCTTGTATCATATCCCATCACATAAGGTAATGGTAGGTGACCAACTGTCGGTAACAGGTCTGCCGCAAACACAATGGTTTTCCCTTTGTATTGAATATGAGGAATCATTTGTTTTTCAGTATGTCCATCAACACTCAAAATCCCAAAATTCAATTCAGAATTAGAAATAAAATTTTGCCCTTTTAAATCAACAAACTGCAATTGACCAGATTCTTGTATAGGCAAAATATTTTCTTTTAAAAAGGAAGCTTTTTCTCTCGGGTTTGGCACTGTAGCCCATTGCCAATGCTCTTTATTGGACCAATATACTGCGTTTTTAAAAGCTGGTAGGTATCCCGTTTTATCTTTATTCCATTCGATAGCACCACCACAATGGTCGAAATGCAAATGTGTTAGAAACACATCTGTTATTTGATCTCTATGAAAACCCAATTTAGCCAAAGAACTATCTAAAGAAAAATCCCCAGAAAGATTGAAATAACCAAAAAACTTTTCTGATTGTTTGTTTCCAATCCCTGTATCTATCAACATCAATCGGTTCCCATCCTCAATCAACAAGCAACGCATGGTCAAATCAATCATGTTATTTGCATCTGCTGGATTTGTGCGCTGCCAAATACTTTTTGGCACAACACCAAACATAGCTCCTCCGTCTAATTTGATATTTCCAGTTTCGATAGGGTAAATTTTCATAAAATTTAATTAGCAAGGGGAACAGCAAAATACAATTTATAACGGAAGTTTCCTCTTAAAAACCTTACAAAAATGAGGAATAAAAAAAAGTTAGTATGTTAAAGAAAACAAAAAAACCACCCATCATACAAAAGGTGATTTTTTAATATTCGTTCCACTTCCTGAACCAATTGCAAAATTATTTAATATTCCCCTTAAGCCAAAGCATCTGATAAGGTGCTAATTTTATTGATGGACTCTCGTATATTGTTTCTTCTGAAGCATCTAATTCCAATATATTTTTTAACGGAAACTGAATCTTTTCAGGTAAAACACAGGTAACCTCTTGATTGGAAAAATTATGGATTGCCAATACTCTATCATCACCATTAACACTATGTTGATCCACTACAAAAAGAGCAGTTCCTAAATCTAAAAACTCGAATTTACCGAAGGGATTAAAAGCGGCTTCGTTGATACGAATAGTAATTATTTTTTTATAGGTTTCTAAAATTCTTTTTGGCAACTTTCCTTCAGCTTCCAATTCTTTTTCTAACCAATCTATATTGTATTTTTCTCTATTGATTGTCCTGTTAACTCCAGAGTGTTTTACTCCATCATGGTAATTTCTAGACCCCACTAAAGAATGAAAATATACCCCCGGAACACCCGGCATCGCCAATACAGTTGCCTGTGCCAATAACATTCTTTTGTATCGAATCTCATCAGCTTCACTTGGGTGTGTCAATGCATCAATATAACTACAGTTCAGTTCATACGGACTTTTACTTCCATCTGCATCGGTTTTATAAGAAACCAACCCTCCATGTTCTTTAACAGTATCTCCAATATATTGTACCTCTTCATCTGTTAAAACCCCTTTTACAGGTCTCAATCCAATCCCATCATGACTTGCGGTAAAATTAAAGAAACATACTTTATCACTTGGAAGTGTAAGCGTTTTAGCCCATTTTGTAAGTGTCTCCGTATTACTATTTAACACAGAATGAACCAATAATGGAGGCAAAGCAAAATTATAAACCATTTGAGCTTCATCATCTCCACTTCCAAAATAGGAAACATTTTCATGATGTGGTACATTGGTTTCTGTTATAATGATTACTTCAGGAGCCACCTCATGCAATACTTCTCTCATCAGTTGAATCAACTCATGCGTTTGCTCTAAATGCACGCATTCCGTTCCTATTTCTTTCCAAATAAATGCGATGGCATCTAGCCTAATTAGGGTTGCGCCTTTTTCTACATAGTAAAAAAGGGCATCCAACACATTCCTTAAAACACGGTGACTTTTATAATTTAAATCTACCTGATCTTTACTAAAAGTAGTCCATACATGCCTAGACTCACCTTTGCTATCTACAAACTCACTCAGCAAAGGCAAAGCTCTTGGTCTTACCACCTTGCTCAAATCTACGGAAGGATCCACTTCTGTAAAAAAATCTTGGAAATAAGGATCTCCTTCTAAGAAGGCTTTGAACCAATCAGAAAACTGAGAAATATGATTGATAACACCATCAACCATCAATCTATACTCTCCACTTATTTGTTCTATTTCTCTCCAAGAACCCATTTTCGGGTCTACAGCGCTGTAATTCACAACAGAAAACCCATCATCAGAAGAATAAGGGTAAAAAGGTAAAATATGAACCGAATTCACAACCCCCTTTAAATGCTTATCCATAAAGCCTTTTAAAGTTTGTAGCGAAGGTTCATAATCCTTATTTACCTGATCTCCATAGGTAATCAATATCACATCTTTTTCCGTTAATTGATATGCTTTTGATTGTATTCTTGATTTGTATTTAAAAATTAAATCAATAATACTATCCACTGCACGGGGAGCCATTTCTGGTCCGTACAACTTGTGTAACCTTTTATTTATGGTGTGGTTTTTGTCTGAAATGTGCTTCATATTATTCATTATCTAGTCTAACGTATTCAACAAATTTTTCTGAGAAATTCGGCATTACAGATCTTACTGTAATCCAAGACGACAAAGAAGCCGTTCCCATAGGATCTTCATAAAATTCTTCTGAAGCATCTTTTATCGCATCTTGAAAAGCTTCTACAGCTTTGATTTCTTTTTCTCGAACATAATCCAAATTATTCAATTTACTTAAAGCATTGTATTTGGATATTTCAAATCTTGATTCTTGAAAATAAGTAGCTAACAAAGTTTTAAAAGAACCTTTTGAAAACACAACTCCCTCTTGAGACAACACTCTAAACAGTGTTTTTGAAATATCATTTGCCATTTTATAAATTCCATTCTTCCCCTCTTGACTTCCAAGATCCTGATGCTTATGCTCATAACTTTCCATAATCTCAGTTTGACAAATTCTTCTGTTGGAAGTGTTTTTATACACTTCACTCAAAGTAGAAACTTCAAGCCCCCAAGTTGGAGAGATTGCGATTCCTCTTGCCAAGGTTCTTATAAATGAAAACTCTCCAGATAAAGAGTACCTAAAACTATCCATATAATCCAAATACCTATTGTTTCCATATACTTTAGCCAGCGAATTGATCAATGGTGTATACAATAACCTTGTTGCTCTACCGTGCAATTTATTGGTAACTCTGGAGTAAAAGCCTTTATTAAATTCAAAATCCAAAGCTGGATGTACAATTGGATAAAATAATCTTGCGGGAACTTCTCTAGTATAATTTACAATATCACAATCATGCAGAGCAAAAGCATATGCATCTTTATCCGACAATGCACAGCCAATCATTGTCCATACATTTCTCCCTTTACCTGGTGTTTCCAGTCCAGGAAATCCTTCTGCTGTTAAATCAGCATAAAGCTCTTTTATTCTTGGTCCATCGTTCCATAAAACATCTACCCTACAAGTAAGAACCGACATCATTTTTTTTACTTTTTCAAACTGCTCTTTTGTCGCTTGATCAAGTCCTAAAATAATCTTGTACAAATATTTTACGTTTTTTAGCTCATCGATTATTTTTTGCATTGAAGGAGTTTCAAACTCAGAATACAGTGCTGGTAACAACAACACCATTCCTCTTCTTTTGCTAAGTTTTTCAAGTTCCGACTCAATATCCTCTATACTTCTACCTCCTAAATTTTGAAGTGTTGTTATCACTCCATTTTGAAAAAAATCTGACATGTTTAGTTTATTTTTTTAATATGATTACAAAATCCATCACATTTGTTCCGGTTATTCCGGTAACAAAATCATACCCCAATAATTTAAAAAAAGTGTTGCTGTCACTATTTTTTAAATAGGTTTCTGGATTTAATTTAGCTTGTTCTATTTTATTTAAAATTCCAGGATCTAAAAAAGCTCCTGTGGCTTCTGATCTACCATCAATACCATCACTTCCTGCACATAATACCTCTATGTTTTCGTTTAAAGAATTTGACAAAAGCAATCGTAATGCTAATTCTTGATTCCTTCCCCCATACCCATTACCATTAACTACAGTGGTTGTTTCTCCTCCAAACAAGATACAAAAGCTCTCGTAATTTTTATCGTACTTTCTTATTTCATTACTTATATAATCTGTGGCTGATACAGAATCCATCTCCATGGTGGTTGTTATTATTTCCGCAATTTCAACTTTTGGACTTATATATTTTTTCGCTTGTTCTAAGGCAATTTTATTGTTTCCGATTATATGATGTGAGAATTTCCCGTTATTCATAGGTGCAGATGCAATCGTATCAAGATCATCTCCTATTACATCACTTAAAACCAAAACTTCACCTTTTGCCTTGATTCGATTTGCCAACTTACCTCCTTTTATATCAGAGATAGATTTTCTAACCGTATTGAGCGCTTTTATATCTATTCCAGAAGTCAATAATGCCGATGAAATTTTAATAAAATCATCCAGAGTCAATCCTGTAATTGGTTTTTCTATCATTGCTGATGCTCCTCCTGATAAAAGAAAAACAAATAAATCATCTTCATTTAATTCAGACATTCCGTCAATCAATAATGTAGCTGCCTCAATACTTTTTTCAGAAACTAAGGGATGTGTAGATGTAAAATGTTTTAAGTATGAAAGCTCTCCAACAGAAGTCGAAACTACAACTCCTCCAGAAATTTTATCTTTCAAAACTATTTCACACTCTTTTGCCATATCGTAAGCTGCCTTACCTGCTCCAAAAACAAAACATTTTGAATTATTTTTAAGTAAATATTCATTGCCCGCAATGGTTACAATATCCCCACTGACAGAAATATTATTACTGATAAGAGAAGCTGCTTCTATTTTATTTAATGCCTGGAAATAAATTTCCTTTAATTCAGATCTATACATTTTTCAATATCATTTCGTTCCACCCTTTTGCTCCTTTAAAACTTGACTTTTGAAGTTTTGGGTTTTCTATTGTTACATAACCTCCTTTGTTGTTTTGAATCGCGATTGGAACATCCACATTTTGCAACAATGGAATATCATTATCTCCGTCTCCTAAACCGATTGAGTTAATCGTATCATTATATATTTTCTCAAAAATTGCAACACATTTTTTTACTGCTTTTCCTTTGTCTTGATTTTCTCCTATTAAATGATAAAACCTCCCGCCTTTGGTTATTTTTAATTGATGTTTTTCTGCCAACTCCTGTATTTTCTTAACAACTCTAGCGTCCTTTATCACAAAAGGCTCAGTAAAACCTCTTTGTTTTGAAGTTTTAGCAGCCTCACTTGGCAACCCAGTCAACTCCTCTACTTCCGCAATAGTCATGTCACTAAATCCCAACATCTGAAACTCATCCTTATACAAATTGTAAAAATCTAATACCTGCTCGTATGAAACTCCTAACTGTAAAATATGATACTCTCCTACAGACTCTAAAAAAGAAAAATCATATTTCTTATAATTTTTAGGAATGTAAAGTGCGGCACCGTTTTCAACGATAAAAGGTTCTTTTATCCCCACTTTTTTTTGCAATTCTTCAACCTCAACTTTGGTTTTACTGGTTGTAAAAACCAAAGGAATATCTTCGTTAAAGATTTTTTCTAATGACTCAATCGATGCTTCAAAGGAATAATCGTTATGATTTAAAAAGGTTCCATCTAAATCCGTAAATACAATTGTTTTCATCGACTATATAATTATTTAAAAACGGCACTATGTCCGTAATATTTAAAATCAAACTTATTGACAAATAAAAACAAGCTTGACTATAACTCTCTGAAACAAAGCTAAATATTTTTCAAATAATTAAACCTGCTAAAAAACATAGTTTAACATATTCCTTTAACACAAGCGAGTCGTATAAATTTCACCATGAAAGAATCTTAGAAGAAGTTTTCTTAAAAACAAAAAACCACCTATCGAAATGATAGATGGTTTTACTTGGAGGCGTCGAGCGGATTCGAACCGCTGTAGATGGTTTTGCAGACCACTGCCTAGCCACTCGGCCACAACGCCATTAAGGCTGCAAATTTAGTTATTTTTCCAATTTGCACAAGATTTTTTTATCGAAATATTTATTTTTTCTCTTGTCAAAAATTAAACCCACTAAAAATCAATGGAAAGCCTCTTATTTCCTACTCTTTTTCAACACAATGGTTACCTGTTCTACATCACCTCCTATGGGTGGATTGATTTTAGAAACTGCCGTTTTTACTCTGGAAACCATTGGAATCTCTTTCAAAATCCTATCCTGTATTCTTTTTGCCACATGTTCTAACAATTCAGAACGGATATCCATTTCTTCTTTTACAATTAAATTTAAATGAACATAATCAACTGTATCAGCCAATTTATCAGACTTGCTAGATTTTTTTAAATCTGCTTTCACCTCAATATCAACTCTATAATCAGAACCAATTTTTGCCTCTTCCTCCAAACATCCATGATATGAATAGGTACGGATATTTTCAACTTTTATTATTCCCATATTCTTAATTTGAATGCAAATTTAGCAATTCACATTCAAGAAACTGAAAACAGAAACTCTTATTTTCTAAAAATGTCGAAGTAAAAAATTTACTTCGACATTTTCAAAACCTTCAGAAGGTTCCATCTCTTTTTCGCAATTTTAATCCACTAATATGCTGGGCAACAAAACGCTGAATAAAAGACATACGCTTTAACTCATTTGGTCTAAAAAGATCGGTTCGGTAATTTTTTAATTTTCGAATTCTCTTTCCTGCATAATGCTGTCTTCCCCATCCTGTAGGAGATTTAAGATTACCTAAATCACCTCCTGACATACTAGAATCTAAAGTTTGGTCCATCATAATTCATAAATTTAAGGTGAAACAATAGTTACTAGGCATCAAAAAATGCACTCTTTAGTATACAAAAAAAATCTGAATTTTCCGCATTTGGAAGCAAGAATTTTTAAAAGTTCAGCATAAATTTACACCTCTATTCCCCCTATTTTCTGTAAATTTGTGCCTTTAATTAACATTTCAACTTGTTGAAGATGACAGAAGAAAAAAAGTCTTTGAACTTTCTAGAACAAATCATTGAAGAAGATTTAAACAATGGTTTACCACAAGAGAAGCTACGTTTCAGATTCCCACCAGAACCAAATGGATATTTACATATCGGTCATGCCGCTTCTATTTGCTTAAATTTTGGTTTGGGATTGAAATACAACGCACCTGTAAATTTACGTTTTGACGATACAAATCCTGCAAAAGAAGAGCAGGAATATGTAGACGCTATTCGCAAAGACGTACAATGGTTAGGCTTTCAATGGGATCAAGAATTTTTCTCATCTGATTATTTCCAACAATTATATGATTGGGCAATAGAACTGATCAAAGAAGGGAAAGCCTATGTAGACAATCAGTCTTCTGCAGAAATGGCTGCTCAAAAAGGAACTCCAACGGAACCTGGGGTAAATGGTCCGAATCGAGATAGATCCGTAGAAGAAAACTTGGACTTGTTCCTAAAAATGAAGAATGGGGAATTTGAAGAAGGTTCTCATATTTTAAGAGCGAAAATAGACATGCAACATGTAAACATGCATATGCGTGATCCAATCATGTACCGTATTTTAAAAAAGGAACACCATAGAACAGGAAATGATTGGTGTATTTATCCTATGTACGATTGGACTCATGGTGAATCGGATTACTTAGAGCGAGTATCGCACTCTATATGCACTTTAGAATTTAAAAGTCATAGAGACCTATATGAATGGTATGTTGACCAAGTAATAGACCCTAAAAACCTGAGACCAAAACAACGAGAATTTGCTCGTAGAAATTTAAGTTATACTGTAATGAGTAAACGTAAATTGCTCCAAATTGTTGAAGAAGGAGTTGTAAACGGATGGGACGACCCTCGTATGCCTACTATTTCTGGATTGAGAAGAAAAGGATATACGCCAGCATCTATTAGAAAATTTAGTGAAACTGCAGGAGTTTCTAAAAGAGACAATGTTACTGATGTTGCCTTGTTAGAGTTCTGTATCAAAGATGATTTGAACAAAACAGCACCAAGAGTAATGGCTGTTTTAGATCCTATAAAATTAGTAATTACAAATTACCCTGAAGGAAAAGAAGAGTGGGTTACTGCTGAAAACAATCCTGAAGACGAAAATGCAGGCTCTAGAGAAGTTCCCTTTTCAAGAGAAATTTATATTGAAAAGGAAGATTTTAGAGAACAAGCAAATAAAAAATTCTTTAGACTGAAATTAGGCGGAGAAGTACGTTTAAAAAACACGTATATCATTAAAGCCAATGACGTTGTAAAAGACGCTGATGGAAACATCACAGAAGT
>NZ_JAQWGB010000109.1 GCF_029238425.1 Flavicella sp. | reverse complement strand
AGAATCTCAAAACACGAACTTAACCATTGCAGCATTGAGCAAAAAGTTAGGTGTAAAAAAAACAATAGCAAGAATTTCGAACACTGAATTTCTTACTACAAATGAAATAAATTTTGCGGAAGTAGGTATTGATTATATGATCTCGCCTGAATTTTTAGCTGCAAAAGAGATTGAAGCTCTTTTGAATGAATCTGTCTTTAACGATAAATTTGAATTTGAAAATGGAGCTATCACAATTTTGGGTGCAAGACTATCTTCGCAATCCCCAAGCATAGGAAAAACCGTTCAGGAAGTAAAAGAAACGTACCCTGAAATAGATTTTACGATCATTTCTCTTAAGAGAGAAAACACTATCGAAACTATTATTCCTAGAGGTAGTACTAAATTCAAACACCACGATCAGGTTTATTTTTCGGTTACCAAAGAACATATTGATAAAGTCTATGAACTGATTGGTAAAAAGAAAGTCGGAATTAAAGATGTTATGATTCTTGGAGGTAGTAGGATTGGACAAAAGGCTGCAAAGAATCTTTGTGATCATAATTTCAATGTAAAATTAATTGAGAGCAAAAGAGACAAGGCTTTTGAACTTGCTGATTCTTTATGCAACACCCTTATCATCCAAGGAGATGGTAGAAACGTGGAATTGTTAGACGAAGAAGCTATTAGTAAAATGGACGCCTTTGTAGCGGTCACTGGTAATTCTGAAACCAACATTATGTCTTGTCTAGTTGCGAAATCAAAAGGGGTTAAAAAAACCATTGCTTTGGTTGAGAATATGGATTACATCAACATCTCTCAAACGATAGGAATTGACACCTTAATTAATAAAAAATTGCTTGCAGCAGGAGCCATTTTTAAACATGTTAGAAAAGGAAAAGTTTTAGCCCTTGCTAATTTACACAATGTAGATGCGGAAGTACTCGAATTTTTTGTGAGAAGAAATACAAAAGCAACTAAATTAAAAATTAAAGACCTTGGATTGACAGACAAAGCCGTGATTGGAGGCGTAGTTAGAAAAGGTGAAGCTATTATGACCTTTGGTGATTTTCAAATAATAAAAGGAGACAGAGTTATTGTATTCTGTTTGCCGGAATCTATTGGAGAAGTAGAAAAATTATTTAACAACTAAACGATGAGATCTTCTGGATTAAATTATAAAATAGTAGTTAGTTTTTTAGGACTAACAGCTATGTTAAATGGTATTTTCATGCTCTTCGCTATACCTTTTAGTTTGTACAATCATGAAGAGTCTTATACCGGTATACTTTCGGCTGGATTAATTACCATATGTATTGGTTTTTTTATGTGGTTTTTGAACAGAAATGCACCTAAAACCCTGCACAAACGTGAAGGATATATAATCGTAACCTTGGGCTGGTTGATTCTAACTTTTACAGGGGCATTACCTTATTTATTCACAGGAACCATCCCACATTTTGCTGATGCAATCTTTGAAACAATTTCTGGATACTCCACGACAGGAGCCTCTATTGTCAATGATATTGAAGCCCTGCCAAACGGAATTTTATTCTGGAGGAGTGCTACTCATTGGATTGGTGGTATGGGAATTATCGTACTTACAATTGCCATCTTACCACTTTTAGGAATTGGTGGTATGCAGCTATTTATGGCAGAAGCCCCTGGCCCCTCTGCGGATAAAATGCATCCTAGAATAACCCAAACAGCAAAGCGATTATGGTTGATCTATGTTTCACTTACGCTAACGGAATTTTTCTTACTTAAAATTGCAGGGATGACTTGGTTTGATGCCTTAAATCATGCCATGGCAACCATGAGTACAGGAGGTTTTTCCACCAAAAATGCGAGTATGGCTTACTGGAACCATATACCTATCATTCAATACATTGTGATTGCATTCATGTTTGTTGCCGGAACCAACTTTATCCTTACTTATTTTGCCTTAAAAGGAAAAATCAGAAAAATATTTCAAAACGAAGAATTTAAATATTATTTTTTCGGTTCTATTTTTATGACGATTGTTATTACTATTATCATCCAGTATTTTCAGACACCGGGAATAGAATCTACTATAGAGCACCCAATGCCTTGGGGTACATTAGAAAGTTCTTTTAGGCATGCGGGGTTTCAGGTAGTGGCTGTGTTAACAACAACAGGATTTGTTTCTGCTGATTATACGACATGGAACTCGCTGGCTACCATGTTGATTTTTTCTTTATTCTTAGTTGGTGGTTCTGCAGGATCTACAAGTGGTGGAGTGAAAATTGTGCGTCATATAATTATGATCAAAAATAGTGTCTTAGAATTTAAAAAACTATTACATCCTAATGCCATTATCCCTGTAAGATATGACAACAAAGGGGTTTCTAGAATTATTGTCTTTAATATTCTGTCCTTTTTTGTCCTGTACATGCTTATCTTTATTTCAAGTGCAATTATTTTAAGTTTTTTGGGATTAGAATTTGATTCTGCCATCGGTGCAGCGGCTTCCTCACTTGGAAATGTTGGACCAGCATTAGGTTCGTTAAGTCCTGTTGACAATTATGCTCATTTATCAGATGCAGCAAAAGTATTTTGTTCATTTTTAATGCTCATCGGAAGATTGGAATTATTTACCGTGCTAATTCTTTTTACTCCTTTCTTTTGGAAGAGAACTTAACAAATATCATATATTAGGTTCTCCATTGTAAATAACTTTGAGGTCTAGGATACTACAAATTATTACCAATCATCATGAATAAGAATACCCTATCTAAAAGTCTTGCAATCGTATTTGTAATGCTTTCCTTTAATCTATTTTCACAAGAAAAAGAAAAACCTTGCAAACATTTTAGAATTAGTCCTGTATTAAGTCATACTTATATTCCAACTGCAACCTCAGAAGGAACTCAAACGATTATTGTTCCCTCGATTGGTTTGGATTTAGAGTATTGGTTCAGTCATAAATTCGGTATTGGGCTTCATAATGACTTAGAGTTGTTCAATTATGAAATTGAAAAACCAGGAGACGAACTTTCTATTGAAAGAGAATATCCAGTTGTGGTAACCTTGGATGCTTTAACAAAAGTATACAAAGACCTAGTGGTAGTTTTGGGAGCAGGAGTAGAATTTGAGAAAAACCAGAATTTATATATTGTAAGGGCTGGACTAGAATATGAAATAGAATTTGCAGAAAACTGGGATTTGGCTCCTACTTTTTTTTATGATTACAGACATAAAGAATTTGGAACTTGGTCCATGGGAATTGGAATAGGGAGACGTTTTTAGATAAGACTAAAACTACACTCTCTATTCATATTATCTTTCATACTGATAAAAAAGTAACTGTAATTCTAAATGAATTAGCATAAATATTTTTTTTAAAAACCAAACCTATATTGCAGTCCTGTCATAAAAAATCTGGAATAGGCGCTATACCCCAATTCTCCTCTATACATCCAATTATCATTGATCTCAAAATTAAATCCTACTTGAGTACTCCAATTGTCAATAATTTCTTTTTTTATCTTATAGTTAATTGCATCACCGTTTTCTATTCTTTCTCCAGCTGCATCTAGCTTATCTTTTCTTATATATAAATCCGCTATTTCCTCATCTCTTTCAGGTGTTGAAGGCAAACTTTCTAGGAGATCAATTCTAGCATCGGTTATTGCAGTGATACCATCAATTGCTTGTGTCATTGCCTCATCCAATTCTGGAACACCTAAAGACCCAGTATTGTTTTCTTTATCTACAAATTCACGATACATAACCCCTATATATACGGCTAGCTTCATATCATTATCAAAAGTTACTCTACGTCCAATACGAGCAGAACCCACAAAAAACTTCACCGTTTGTTCCAATAAATCCGAGGTAGTCCAAGTCATGTTACCATCCACATTTACAAAATAATTAGACCAACCATACACCATCGTGGTCCCAAACCCAAAAGAATTTGTATCGAACAAAACCTTTGGAACGCTTATAGCATTTTCTAGAGTTGTAATTTGTTTCAAATTTCCGTTTTGACCTAAATCATACTCCGTTACTTGCGGCTGAAAAGATACTTTGGTAGAACCGTGATTTCTTGAGTACAGACCATAAAAATTCAAAAATGGTAGAATCCATGCATCTGCCCTAATATTTACACCATTGGTAGTTGCAATGGTTTCTGTAAAATTCAATGTTTCAGGATTGATAAACTCATCTAAGTTTTGTCCATCATAAAAATTCATACTAAACTCTGTCAATGCCAGTTGCAATTCGTTGGCAACATAATTTACATTCAATCCAAAAGGCTTTTGCAATTCAATATTTCTATCCGTTACTTTTTGCCCCCAAATAGGTAATTTGTATTTCCATTTTTTATGTACCGTTAATGTATCACTTACTGGAAATTGTATTCCACTCTGTGCATAAACATCTGTAAAACCCAACAGAAGCACCATAATTATTATAAAACCACCTTTGTTAAACAACAAATTCATATTATTATTTTTATACTAATTTAACGTTTATCCACAAACTCCCATCTAAACTATAGGGGCTACAAGAATACTAAAAATACTGATTAAAAATTAGAAACTCTATATTATCCAACAAACTCTTTAACTTCCTCAAAATCCAGTCCTCCATAATTCCCAGAACTCATCAATAACAAGGCAGTATCATCAAGTTTTTGAGCGAATAAAAACTCTTTAAATTCTTTTGGGTCTGTATAAACCATTAGATCTTCTCTTTGAAAAGCATCCCTTATCTGTTCTTCTGAAACATTTTCCAATTGTTTTATTTTAACCGCTGAAGGAGAATAAAAAACAACCGCTTTATCTGCTTTATCCAGAGCACCAACATACTCCTTTAAAAACTCTGCATTCAAACTACTATAAGTATGTAGTTCTAAGCAAGCCAATACTGTTCTGGAATTATATTGATTCTTTACCGCTGTAGTGGTTGCTTTCACCTTTGAGGGAGAATGTGCAAAATCCTTAAAAACAACCGTACTTTTTGTTTCGGCAATTTTCTCCAAACGTTTGCTGGCACCTTTAAATGTAGCAATTGCCTCATAAAATTCTTCTTCACCAACACCTATATGCTGGCAAATCCATTTAGCCCCAGCCATATTTTGTAAGTTATGTCCTCCAAATATCTCCAAAGGCATTTCCCCATCCGGAGTATCTAGATACGTAACACCATCTACTATCGAGTAATTAGGTGTTTGATAAGGATATCTTTTTATGGTATGTGTACTATCCTCCACAACATTTTTAACCTCAACATCTTCTTCATTATACACCATAATCCCACCGTTTGTAAGAGAATCGGTAAAGATGCTGAATTGCTCTTTATAATTTTCAAAAGTTGGAAACACATTGATATGATCCCAAGCGATCCCACTTAGCAAAGCGATATTCGGTTTGTATAAATGAAATTTCGGACGCATGTCTATCGGAGAAGATAAATACTCATCACCTTCTAGAATAATAAATTCATTCTCTTGTGTCAAGTGAACCATGGTTTCAAAACCTTCCAATTGCGCACCAACCATATAATCTACAGCCATGTCATGATAATTCAAAACATGTAAAATCATGGAAGTAATAGTTGTTTTTCCATGAGAGCCTCCAATCACTACTCTTGTTTTATCTTTAGATTGCTCGTATAAAAACTCTGGATACGAATATATTTTAATACCTAACTCTTTCGCTTTGGCTAGCTCTGTATTATCGGGTTTTGCATGCATTCCCAAAATCACTGCATCCAAGTTTTCTGATATTTTCTCTGGAAACCAACCAAACTCTCTTGGTAACAAACCCTTAGCTTCCAATCTTGATTTTGATGGCTCAAAAATAGCATCGTCACTCCCAGTAATTGTATATCCTTTGGCATGCAAAGCAAGTGCTAAATTGTGCATGGCACTACCACCAATTGCAATAAAATGTATATTCATCTGTATGTTTTAGAAGAGTTGTAAATGTAATAAATTCAAATATTAAAAATTTAATTCTTATCAATAGTTTACAACAAGAATTTAAAGTATTTTGTCCTAAAAAAAAAAATGAAAAAGTTAGTAATTGTTGCCCTATTCCTATTCTCATTTTCAGCTTTCGCCCAAACTAGCACTGTTTCATATGAAGAGTTGTGGCAAAAAGTATATCACTTTGAACTAAAAGCATTACCTAAATCTGCAAATGCTGAACTTCAAAAAATTTATGTAAAAGCAAAGAAGGACAAGAATTCAGCTCAAATTACGAAATCCATTATTTACAGAAGTAAATTTTGTTTGATTCTTGAAGATTCTGAAAACACGCTTATAGAACTCCTAAAAGAAGAAATAAAAAATGCGCAGCCTCCAACAAAAAACATCCTAGAAAATGTATTGGCAGAAATCTATTGGCAATATCTAAAAAAAGAAAGATGGAATTTATAT
The DNA here is from genome assembly GCF_029238425.1 of Flavicella sp. Classification (GTDB taxonomy): domain Bacteria; phylum Bacteroidota; class Bacteroidia; order Flavobacteriales; family Flavobacteriaceae; genus Flavicella. The sequence goes on along the minus strand of NZ_JAQWGB010000109.1, from coordinate 8,751 downwards.
AGAAGAACTAAAACAACTGAAAAAATAAATTATCAAGATTTTAAAACTTGGGGACTTAACACCTTATTTACTGAAATTAGAATCCATTACGAGAATTCCCTTCAAAATAAAAATTTACTTCAAGCCATAGATCTAGAAGCGTATGATGACATATTAAAAACAGAACCAGATTCTAAAAGATCTCGCCCTACTCTCTATGATTTTTTAGCACATAATGCATTGTCTTTTTTAGCTACCAACGAATATCTACTCTCAAAACCAAGTTATCAATTTGAAATTGATTCTAGTCAATATTTCACAAACTTCTTAAGCATACCTCTTGAACACAAAGACAGTACATCACAAGAATTAAAAACGCTTCAATTATACCAAGATCTTTCTAATTTTCATCAAAAAGATAAGGACCCAACAGCTTTTATCACCGTACTTCTAGAGGCTTACAATTATATAGAATCAAACAGTTCCATAAAAAACAGAAAGGAGTTATTGAAACAAAACTATTATAAACTTCAGAAAAAATACAGAAAACACCCGAGCTCTAGTCAAATAGATTTCAAACTTGCCAATCTATTTCGTGAAGAAGCAGACCGATATTCCACTACTCGCAACGCTAAAAGCCAATACAAAAACCAAGATGCCTTAGCTATTTGTAATAAATCAATAAACCTATTTCCTAAAACAACAGGTACAGAGAACTGTGCTGTTTTACGAAATAAAATAACGAATCCAAGTTTAAAAATAACATCAGAAAAAAACATCCCTAGCAATCAGTTTTCTAGAATATTAATTGATTACAAAAACCTAAACAAACTTAGAATAAACATTTTAAATCTATCCTATCCACAGTTGAGGGCTTATGAAAAAATAAGAAATGATTCTATCAGAAAAGAGTTCATAAAAAAACTTGAGTTAACTAAAGACTTCGAAACAGCTGTAACCAACGAAAAGGATTATCAACATCACAAAACAGAAATTATAATCCCTAAGCTCGCTACAGGGCATTACCTTCTAAAGGTTTCTGAAATTAACAAAACAAAAGAGAAAGATCCGCTAACTGCTTATACCACAATTCAAGTTACAGACCTCGTCTTAACAGAGAGCAATAAAAATAATAGAAATGTATATCAAGTTCTAGATAGAACTACCGGAGCTTCCATAGATAAAGCCAAAGTAAATTTACGCACATACAACAACTCAAACCTTAGATACAAACCTTTAAACAAAACCTTTAAAACAGATCATAATGGTCAGTTTATATACAAAAGTAAACAGACAAACAGAAAAGTAGTTGCCACAATTAGGACACCTAAAGAAACTGCATATTTTGGGGATTATTACATTTATGAAAACTACAGAAGAGACAAGGATGATGATTATGAAGAAGATATTCTTATCAAACCTTTTTTATTTACTGATAGAAGTATTTACAGACCCGGCCAAAAAGTATTTTTTAAAGGGATATTTTTAAAGAAAACACAAAATAAAACAGAATTATTCACCAATGAGTATGTAGAGATTATTATTGAAAACCCTAACGGAGAAGAAGTTAAAACTTTAGAATTGAAACTTAATGAATATGGGTCTTTTCATGGAGAATTTACCATTCCAAACAATGGAATTACAGGTAATTATTCCTTTGAATTTGATGAATCCTATGAGCATGACAGTAAATTCTACGACAACGAATATTTCGACTTTGATTACAGAAGGCATACCATTTCTGTTGAAGAATATAAAAGGCCTAAGTTTAAAACCGAATTCACTCCAATAACAGAAACATTTCGTCTAAACGATAGTATTACTATTAAAGGTGAAGCCATGGCCTTTTCTGGAAGTAAAATCTCCAATGCCAAAGTCTCCTTTAGAGTTGAAAGAACTGCTAAATTCCCGTTTTGGTACCGCCGATACAACACCTCTCCTCAACTTGAAATATGTCATGGCGAAACCATCACAGACGCAACCGGAAACTATCAGATTACATTTAAAGCCATTCCTGATAATACAATAGAGAAAAAGAACCAACCAACTTTCAATTATGCTGTTCATGCGTCCGTTACTGATATCAACGGAGAAACACATGATGCCAGCACACATATTAAAGTAGGTTACCACGCATTAGAGCTTGCCTTTGATATGGATAGTAAAATAGACAAAACCACTTCGGACAATGCTATTTTCATAGATTCTAAAAATCTAAACAATGCCTCTATCGACACAGAAGGAAAGATAAAAATCTACAAAATGACCGCTCCTAAAAGACCTATGAAATCTAGAATTTGGAGCGCACCTGACTATCAGAACATTTCAAAGAAAGAATTTGAAAACTCTTTCCCCAACGAGCCTTACCATAAATTTCATGAATCAAAAGGAGCTTTGGTGTTCACACAATCTTTTAACACAAAAGACTCGCAAGGAATCCAACTAAAAGACATCAAGAAATGGAAGTCTGGAAAATATATTGCCTTGGTAGAGTGCAAAGACCAATATGATCAAAAAATAAAAATAGAAAACGAGTTTACCGTTTTCTCATTACTTGAAAACAAGGTTTCCGACAACAAATTGTTTTTTATAAAAAAAGACAAAGAGAAATATTCTCCTAATGAGACGGTGAAGTTAAAAATTGGTACTGCCTCACCAAACATGACCATCAATATAGATATTGAAAAAAATCACAAAATAGTATTCAGTCATTATTTAGTACTACAAAATGAAACAAAAACAATTGAAATCCCTGTTCTAGAAAAAGACAGAGGAGGTTTTATAATCAGATACAATTATGTCAACTTCAATACATTTGAAAACGGTTCTATGTTTGTATCCGTTCCTTACCAACAACAGAACATATCTATTGAAACAATAAGTTTTAGAGATAAGCTACTACCGGGATCTGATCAAAAATGGTCTTTTAAAATAAAAGGCAATAAAAAAGAAAAAGTAACAGCAGAAGTTCTTGCTTCAATGTATGATGCTTCCTTAGATGAGTTTAAAGAACATAATTGGTCTTTCACCCCATCAGAACATAGAGGTTACCGCTCCTATGGAAACGAAACGCAAGCGTACAATAGTTTTGGTACACAAAACGCATTTGCCTCAAACCTTATTTATGGTAAAAACTATTATCAGTTTCCAACTTATGACCGATTGAATTGGTTTGGGTTTAGTTTTAATAAAATTGTTAAAACAAATCATAATTACATCAAAAACATCAAAACTCAAAGAAAAAAATTTGACAATGAAATCTCAGGTGTTGTCACTGATGAAAGCGGAGAACCAATTCCTGGAGTGTCCATCTTAATTGAGGGGACAGCCTATGGAACAATAACAGATTTTGATGGAAAGTACACTTTAAACATAAAGAAAAAAGATGTAGTAAGTTACTCTTATATAGGATACGAAACTCTTAGCAAACAAATAAATGAAACTGATATTTATAATATTGAGTTGATTGCTGATGCCTCAACTCTAGAAGAAGTCGTAATTGTTGGTTATGGAGTTCAAAAAAAGACAGATGTCACTGGGGCAGTATCTGAAGTAGCAATGGAAGAAGCTCTTCAAGAACAGATTGCCGGTGTTAACATAAATGGTACTTCAGGAACACATGGGAATATAATTATAAGAGGTTTAGGTTCAACAAACCTTGAAGGAAACCCATTATACGTTATTGACGGAGTTCCTATGGATAAAGATCCACAACTCAGTATTAGTGATATTGAATCCATAGATGTTTTAAAAGATGCAGCTTCAACAGCAATCTATGGGACAAGAGGTGCTAATGGAGTGATTGTTATCAACACGAAAAGTGGACAAAAAAAGATACAAGAAGAGTTGAACCAAGTACAAGCACGTACCAATTTAAACGAAACTGCATTTTTCTTTCCTGATTTAAAAACCGACAAAGAAGGAAATATAAGTTTTGAATTCACGATGCCAGAGGCCTTAACAAAATGGAAAATGCAACTTTTGGCACATACTAAAGATGCTAAAAAAGCAAGCAAAACACTAACTACCATTACCCAAAAAGATTTAATGGTAAGTCCTAACGCTCCTAGATTTCTGCGAAAAGGAGATACTTTGGTTTTTTCTAGCAAGATTGCAAGTCTCTCTAACAAAAACCTCAACGGATTTGCACAACTAGAACTCTCAGACGCCATCACAGGAACTAATATAGATTCTCTTTTTAAAAACCAAAACAAACAAAAGTCTTTCAATCTAACCGCTAAGGGAAATACCGAGGTTTCATGGAAAATTGTGGTACCAGAAAACATTGATGCAGTACAGTATCGTATCGTTGCAAAAGCAGATGATTTTTCTGACGGAGAACAAAATGTGCTTCCAGTTTTATCTAACAAAACGTTGGTTACAGAAACAATGCCAATATGGATCAACGCTAATGAAACAAGAAATTTTGAACTTACAAAACTTAAAAACAACACATCAAAAACCCTGAAACACCATAAACTAACCTTGGAACTTACTTCCAATCCTGCCTGGTATGCATTACAAGCACTACCCTATTTAATAGAATACCCATACGAATGTTCAGAGCAAACGTTTTCAAAATATTACGCCAACACGTTGGCTAGTCATGTCATAAATTCAAACCCAAAAATCAAAGAGGTTTTTACACAATGGAACAACAGTGATGCACTTATTAGCAATCTAGAAAAAAACAAAGAGCTCAAATCCATTATCATACAAGAAACCCCTTGGCTACGTGATGCCGTTTCTGAAACGGAACAAAAAAAACGAATCGGTTTGTTATTTGATTTGAAGAAATTAGCTAAAAATCAATCCAATTTAATTGACAAACTAGAACAAATGCAGATGAGTAATGGTGCATTTCCGTGGTTTTATGGAAGCAATTATGCGAACAGAAATATTACGCAACAAATATTGGTAGGCTTTGCGCATTTGCAAGATTTAGGGATTTTGATAAAATCAAAAAAAGAAAAGAAAATAATCAAAAAAGCATTGCAGTACTTGGACATTTGTATTCAAGATGATTTTCAAAAACTTCAAAATAAAGCTAAAGTTTATGGAAAATTATTAGGTTCATCTCAATTAATTAAGAATCAAGAAAAAACTTACATGAATGAAAAACATATTAATAGTTCACAACTACAGTATCTATATTTAAGAAGTTATTTCAAAGAATATGAATTGCCTCAAGAAGTAAAAAAAGCAGTTAGCTACTACAATAGTCAGACTAACAATTATTGGCAAGGTTTCTCTTTATACAATAAAGCTTTAGCAGCACTTATTATAAATGCAGAGACCCCTGAAACTGCAAAAAGCATCATCGCTTCTCTTAAAGAAAACAGTATTACTTCAGAAGAACTTGGTACTTACTGGAAAGAAAACAAACCAAGCTGGAACTGGTATCAATCTCCTATCGAAACCCAATCACTTTTAATAGAAGTATTTTCTAAAATAGACCACAACCCAAAAGATATTGATGGGTTAAAAAAATGGTTATTAAAAAACAAACAAACCACTAGATGGAAAACCACCAAGGCAACAACTGAAGCCGTTTATGCCTTATTACTTAATGGAACCGATTGGATTTCTATAGAGGATTCAGTAAAAGTAACTATTGGAAATGATCCAATACCCTCTAACAAATTAGAAAAAACCAAAATTGAAGCGGGAACTGGTTATTATAAAGTTAACTGGAAAGAATCCGAAATCAGACCTGAGATGGCAAAAGTAACCCTGAAAAAAAACAATGAAGGTATGGCTTGGGGAGCTTTGTATTGGCAATACTTTGAAAAACTTGATAAAATTACCTCAGCTGACACCAATCTTGCCGTTTCAAAAAACATATTTTTAAAACAAAACACAAGTACTGGTGTAACCTTAAAAGAACTAAATCCAAATTCAAAGCTAAAATTAGGTGATTTAATCACAGTCAGAATCGAAATCAAAACGGACAGAAATATGGAATTTGTTCATATGAAAGACATGAGAGCCTCAGGACTAGAACCAGTAGATGTAATTTCAGGCTACAAGTGGAAAAACAACTTAGGATACTATCAAAGTACAAAAGACGCTAGCACAAACTTTTTCTTTGACAGCATTTACAAAGGAAAATACATTTTTGAATACGATCTTCGCGTAAACAACGCAGGTAATTTCAGCAATGGTATTACCACCATTCAATGTATGTATGCTCCAGAGTTTACCAGTCACAGTAAGGGTACCAGAATTACTATCAAATAAATATAATATTATTTTACTAAAACCTTTTTCACAGTGCTGAATTTATTTGTTGTGATTTTCAAAAAGTAAAACCCTGATTTCAAATTAGAGAAATTCTTGGATTTTCTGATAAGCTTTCCATGTGCATCAATAATCTGAAAGGATGCATTGACATTTTCTAAACCTGATATAGAAACTTCTCCATTGGTTGGATTAGGGTGTATACTAATACGCTCAATAGCGTCGTAAATATCTTGAGTAGATAAACTTTCACTATACACAATGTCAGTAACGGATACTGCTCCTACTTGTCCAGTTCCCGGTAAAAACAGGTTTGCATTCCAAGTAAATGTATCGGAGATACTTGTTTCCAGTGGATTGTTTGGGAAATAATTCCAACTAAACTCGAACTCTAAGCTTGTTACTCCAGTAATTCCAGTTTGAGAATATCCTGCTACTTGCACAGTTGAATCATCATTTATAAATTGATTGTAAAGGTTATATGTCTGAGAAGCATCCAAGCCCGTAATCTTTAAACTGAAAACTGCATTTGAATTAATTGCTGTTGGATTTGATAAATCATCAAAATTAATTGCTGTAGGCTGAGATGTTGCTGTCATGACAAGCTCTACATCTTCGATTGCATCTATACCAGCCGTCCACATTACGCCACCCAATTCATAAGCTCCTATATCTGGTGATGCTCCTTTAAACTCTTTTTCAAATCCATCAATTACATCTGCTCCATCCACCAATGCAGAGCCTGACAATGGCATAAAGTTTTTAGCATCGATGTCCTCAATAAGTAGCGCTCCTTCATCTAAAATATTGTCTTTGTGATCAAAACCTGTTTCGGTAAGCCAATCAGGAGTATTGGTATAATTATTCCATACTCTATTGTTCTGTTGAAGTTTACCATTCACCCAAACTCCCATAACATCACCAATATTTAATATTGTATTGTGATAAATATTATTATTCCAGTTATCCCAGTTCAATTGAAACCCTGTCCAAGTAACATTCCAAATGACATTATGGTGCGCCAAAAACCCTTTACTGTCATTATCTAAATAAATACCAGCTGCTTTTTGGTTAGAGTAACTAGGACTTGTGGCATCATGAATCCAGTTATGATGAATTTCAACATTTTTATCATTTTCATTCCCAACAGTATAAAATACACCTGAGTCATCATTGATCAATTGACTTTGTGAAATATCATTATAGGCAATCTCACAGTTGACTCCAGAAACATATACTCCATCTCTACCTCCATGAGAAATTAAATTCTTCAGTATTTTAACCCCTGAAGAAGTAGAACGTATTGGACTAGCATGGATACCTACTGCATCAAAATAACGTATGGTATTTTTCTCTATTCTAGAATCCTTCCCTCTATCTTGCCCAAAACTAATAATATATACACCTGTCAAACTTCCATGCTCTATCGTATTGTTTTCAATAACCGTACCGTCACCTTTTATTTCTATAGCTCCTTCACTAATCTGAGCATTTTCACTAGTAACACTATCTGTACGCTCTAATCCATGGGTAACTTTGTTATTCTTAAATTCTACATTAGCTCCATCAATAATTACTTTCCCTCCAAAAAACTGAAGCCCATCTATAACAATGTAATCCCCCGTTATATTCGCACATTCAATTCTTGCAGGAACTTCAATTTGATCAGCACCAGGTAAAACACCATTTTCTGGCTGATAATACAAGGTTGTTATACTAGAATCATAATACCATTCTTTACCTTGATCTAGCAAACTTAATTTATCATATAAATAATAACGACCATACTTTCCTCCATCTCTCCAAACAGTTGGATTATGTGTAGAAAAAGGCCATTTATCTGGTAAGGCTTCAAAAGTAATTTCAGTAGTTGAAACAGATGTCGCTGTTCTTGTCCAACTAGTTCCTGTATGTCCACCTAAATACCAAAGCTTTGAACCCGATAAATTTAAATCCGGAACCTCAGAAGTTATAATAGATGTAAGTGTTCCTTTATCGGTTACAGGCTTCGCGTCTATTGTAAAACGTTCTCCATCTGTGTCATTTGGCCATCTAGCAATCTGCATCAATTCATTAGAATCATACACTTGATTGTAAACACCTAAAGACATATCAAAAGTTGTTTTATAAATATTATTTTCATGAAGTATCCAATTGTTTACATACTCAGTAGCCTTTATCAATACTTCTTCCCCATCCATAGATTTGAAGGTATATCTATTTGCTTCTGTTCCGTTTTTTGAAATACTCAGGGTTTGTCTATAAACTCCACCTCTAATAATGCACTCGTCACCCGCTGACATCACGGAAACAACCTTATCAAAGGTTTTAAATGGAGAAGAAATACTTCCATTATTATTATCGTCCCCCTCTGTTGATACATAATAAGTTGCAGCGCTCATTCTTGCCAATGAACATAGAAATAAAAAAAAGCAAAAAGTTAGTTTTAAAATTCTCATAAAAAATTGTGGTTTTAAGACTCTAAAAGTATCACTCAGTTTTATAAGAAAACGAAACAAACAAATTTAAGAC
>NZ_JAQWGB010000107.1 GCF_029238425.1 Flavicella sp. | reverse complement strand
TGAGGTCCATTGAGATTGATAAAAATAGTAACCATCTTTAGGAAAACCACATAAATCAATTGGAGCGAACGAAGAAGAACGAGCTGGCCATCCAAAAGGAATCACTTCTCCCAAATAATCCCAACCGGTCCATATAAATTGCCCCATGATATTATCTCTATTCTTGATATCTCTCCAGGCATCCATTCCGCGCTCTCCTAAAAGTTGTCTTTTCTCTACCCATTCATAGGCATCATTATGAGTATAGCCTAAAGCATCCCACCACTTCTTTTTTGCCTCACCATACAAATAAGTTCCCCTTGGGTAATACGATTGTGCAGAAGCACATTCCGTTACAATCCCCATGGCATCAGGTGCGATTTTATCTTCTCTATCTAAACCGTTTTCTTTGATATAATTATAACCTCTAATATCACTTGTAGACGCGGCTCCTTCACTTGGCCATGCATCCCAACCATATCCAATAAGTCCGTTTGTAACAGGACGATCATCTAAATCATGAATAATATTGATCAATCTATTAGCTATCGGAATCCCTTCATCAGTTTTCATTTGATCAATTTCATTACCAATACTCCACATGACAACCGAAGCATGATTACGATCTCTCAACACAAAATCAGTCAAGTCTCTATCCGCCCATTCTTTAAAAATGTCCGCATAATATTTTACAGGAATTCGAACTTTTTTCCCATCTTGAACAGTTGCCGGTTTTTTAACAATTTCCCATTCATCAAACATTTCATTCATCACCATAAAGCCCATTTCGTCACATATATCTAAAAACTCTGTAGAAAAAGGATTATGAGAAGTTCGAACCGCATTACATCCCATTTCACGCAATACTTCTAACTGACGCTCGATAGTTCTTCTGTAAATTGCTGCTCCCAAAGGACCACCAGCATGATGCAGACAAACTCCTTTTAATTTAGTTCTTATACCATTGATAGAAAACCCATTGTCCTTATCATAGCCTAAAGTTCTAATACCGGTTCTAGTTGTTTCCTGCCCAATAAGCTTATCTCCATCAAACAACTCCACCTTTACATCGTATAAGGTTGGACTCGAAGGCGACCATAATTTAGGTTCCATTACTTCTAATTTAGAATTAATGGAAGAAACTTCACCAGCTTTTACAGTAATGATATTCTCATTCCTTGCAACCTCCTGTCCTGCATCAAATGCTGAAACCACAGCTCTTATCTCTGAATTCGTTTGTTTCTCAGTTTTGATATTAAAAGCAGTATTGATAATTGCATGCTCCTTGTTTATTGTTGGAGTCGTTACGTAGAAACTCCAATTTGGAATATATGTTTTATTTTTAATCTTTAAGGTAACATCTCTGTACAATCCAGTTCCAGAATACCATCTATGCCCTGGCTGTTCAGAATTATCTAAGGTTACCGTAAGTACATTTTCTGCTTCAAAATTAATATGCTCCGTTAAATCATATTCAAACCCTATGTACCCTAAAGGACGATGACCTACTTTTTGCCCATTTATATAAACAGTAGAATTTCTGTAGGCACCATCAAAGTAGATAAAAACTTTATTTTCTTTTTTGCTCGCTTCTACATAAAATGTTTTTCTATAAACACATTTACCCGTTGGAAGCCATCCTCCTCTTGAAAAAGAGGGATTCTTTTTTGAAAACTCTCCCTTTATACTCCAGTCATGTGGAATGCTTACATCCTCCCAAGCAGAATCATCATACACAGGCTGAATTGCCTCCGTTATTTCTCCTTTGCTAAATTTCCATCCTTTGTTAAATGGAATTTCTTGCGGAGTGCTCTCCGTATTTGAACAAGCTAATAACAACAGAGTACCAACAACCAAGGTTAGGATGGTTAATACTGTATGTTTCAATCTGTGTAGGATCATTTTCATTTTTTTTATGTTCTGTGCA
>NZ_JAQWGB010000089.1 GCF_029238425.1 Flavicella sp. | reverse complement strand
GATTGCAATGGTGTTGGGTATTTATTGCATATATCCTTAAATACATTTAGTGCCTTACCAGCAGATGAATCCATCACTATATATACGCACCTTTCTATCAAAGAAGATGCGCATACTTTGTTTGGTTTTGTCACTAGATTGGAGAGAGAAATTTTTAGGTTGCTTATTTCTGTATCGGGAGTAGGGCCTAGCATTGCCAGAACCATGTTGTCTTCTATGACTTCAGAAGAAATTCAACAGGCGATCGCTTCCTCTAATGTCGCATTGATTCAATCGGTAAAAGGAATAGGAGCTAAAACAGCACAAAGACTTATTTTAGACCTTAAAGATAAGGTTGTTAAAACTTTTGATTTGGATGAAAATGAGCTTCCTGCGCACAATACTAATAAAGAAGAAGCGTTATCTGCTTTAGAAGTACTTGGATTTGCGCGAAAAATTTCGGAAAAAGTATTAGACCGAATACTAAAAGAAGACAACTCATTGTCTGTCGAAGCATTAATTAAAAAAGCATTGAAAAGTTTCTAACCAAACTTGAGAAGACTTTTACAAAAATATAAGGGGGTAATTTTGTTGTGTTGTACCGTGCTTTTATGCGCTACAATGTCAGCACAGATTGCGCCTGTCGTAGAGTCAGATTCTATTCCGCCTAAAAAAGAGACGGGAGATAGCATGTTCCTAAAGCTGCCTACCAATAAAGAAGTGATTTATGATGCAGCGAGTAAACGTTATATCATAAAAGAAACTGTTGGAGGAGTTGAGGTGACCACACCTTTGTTTATGTCTACTTCTGAATACAAAGAGTATCGTTTGAACCAAGACATACAATCTTATTATAAAGATAAGATTAGTGCTTTGAATAGCGACAAAGAAGGTAGTGAAGAGGCGCAGAAAAATTTGTTGCCTACTTATTATGTAAACTCTAGTTTGTTCAAAACTATTTTTGGTGGAAACGCTATTGAAGTAAATACGCAAGGGTCTATTGATGTGAGAATGGGGGTTTTGTATCAGAATATTGAAAACCCGCAATTGTCTGAGGAAAATAGAAGTAATACCACTTTTGATTTTGATCAACAGGTAACGGCAAGTATCGGGGCAAAGATTGGGGAACGCTTAAAAGTTACCGCCAACTACGATACAAAATCTACTTTCGATTTTCAGAATTTGGTGAAAGTTGAATTTTTGCCAACCATGCAAAATGGTTTTGAATCTGAAAATGCTGATGATATTGTTAGAAAGATAGAATTGGGTAACGTGAGTATGGATGTTAGTAATAACTTGATCACGGGTTCTCAAAGTTTGTTTGGTATCAAATCGGAATTGCAATTTGGAAAAACAACCATTACGTCAGTTTTTTCTGAGCAAAAATCAGAAACAAAAACGGTTACCGCCAAAGGAGGTTCTTCATTGAATGAATTTGAGTTGCAAACAACGCAGTATGCAGCCAATAAATATTTCTTTTTATCACACTATTTTAGAAATAACTATAATGATGCCTTAAAGAATTTTCCGATTATCAATAGTTCTGTAAATGTGATAAAAGTTGAGGTTTGGATTACCAATAGAGGTTCCGCAACGGAGGATGTTAGAAATATTGTTGCCTTGACAGATTTAGGGGAAAATGGTCGAGATTTTTATGACAACACTCTTTCCAATATTACCAATGCAGGGATTACAGAATTAACTCCTGAGTTGCCAGATAATGATGCCAATACCTTAAACTCAGTTCTAGTGGATGGTTCAGGTATTCGTGAGATTGGAACGGTAAGAAATGCATTGATCAATTCAGGAATGTTAAATCCAACCCAAGGATCGGATTATACCATTTTAGAAAACGCAAAAAAACTAAGTCTAAATGAATATTCGTTTCACCCGCAATTAGGGGTGTTGACCTTGAATAGAAACTTGACCGATGGGGATGTTTTGGCTATCGCTTTTCAATATTCTATTACAGGAGATGAACAGGTGTATCAAGTAGGTGAATTTTCTACAGATGGAATTGAATCTAACGATAATTTGGTGGTGAAAATGTTGCGTTCAGAAATCAAAGAACCTGGAAAAAGAATTTGGGATTTGATGATGAAGAACGTCTATTCTTTAGGCGCCTATCAGATGCAGTCTGAAGGGTTTTTATTAGAGCTTTTGTATAAAGATGATCAGACAGGGGTAGCAATTAACTCTTTACAAAATGCAGTATCAACCTATAATTCCAATGGGACAGAAGTTATTGTAAGCGATCGTACCTTATTGAACTTAATGAAACTGGATAGCTTGGATCAAAATAATTTCTTGAAACCTAAGGGGGATGGGTATTTTGATTATGTTGAAGGAATTACGGTGGACTCGGAGACGGGGAGCATTCATTTCCCAACCGTAGAGCCGTTTGGACGAGATTTGGAGTCTAAATTAACAGATGCAGCTGATGATCAATATTTGTTCAAAGAGTTGTACACCAATATTCAGGCGGTTGCACAGAACAATTATCAAACACGAGATAAGTATTTGATCAAAGGGTACTATAAGTCTGATGCTAGTAATGGTATTTCTTTGGGTGCGTTTAACGTTCCAAGAGGATCGGTTACCGTTACTTCTAATGGAATTGTATTGACGGAAGGTGCTGATTATGTAGTGGATTATTTAAGTGGTAGGGTGCAAATAATCAATCCGGCCATTGAAGCTTCTGGTGCACCGGTACAAGTGTCATTGGAGAATAACACCTTGTTTAATCAGCAAACCAAACGTTATGTGGGGATTGATGTAGAACATAAGTTCTCTGAGAAATTTCAAATGACAGGAACTTATTTGAATGTGAATGAACGTCCACTGACTCAAAAAACATCTTATGGTTCTGATCCAATTAATAATACCATGTTGGGGCTTACTTTTAACTATGATTCTGAAATCCCATGGTTGACTAAAATGGTAAATAAATTGCCTTTCCAAGATACGGATGTTCCATCTCAATTGACAGTTAGGGGAGATTTTGCATATATGTTGCCTGGGACACCAAGTGGAATTGATCAAGATGGGGAAGCGACCACTTATATAGATGACTTTGAAGGAGCACAAATTCCATTGAGTATCATGGATGAAAATTCATGGAAAATTGCAAGTAAACCCTTAAACTTTACAGAGGGTAGTGTGACTTATGATTTTGGACCCGATAGCGAAGATCCTTCTTTGGAATATGGAGAGAAAAGAGCCGATATGGCTTGGTATTCTATTGATAGATTGTTTTATGGGAATTCTTCTTTGACTCCTGGTAATATTGATAACGATGAACTTTCTAGGAATGAGGTAAGTAGGGTTGATTATAATGAGATTTTCCCCGCAACAGATTTAGATTTTACACAATCCACAACGCTTTCCACGTTTGATTTGTCTTATTTCCCAAAGGAGAGAGGTAGTTACAACTACGATATCACGAACTTGGATATTGATGGAAGTTTGGCAAATCCTGAGGATAGATGGGCTGGAATTACTAGAGCTTTAACAACAACGGATTTTGAAAGAGCGAATGTTGAATACATTCAGTTTTGGATGCAAGATCCTTATCAAGGTTATTCAATAAATGCAGAAGAAGGAGGAGGAGTGGCACCAATTGAAGAAGGAGAATTGTTTTTCAACCTTGGGAATATCTCTGAGGATGTATTGAAAGATAGCAGGAAAGTTTATGAAAATGGATTGCCAGGTGCTGGAGAGGTTGACAATACAGATGAGACCGTTTGGTCTAAGATACCTACAAACAACACCTTTTTATATGCCTTTACTGAATTGGATGAAGACAGGGTATTGCAAGATGTTGGTCTAGATGGTTTTAATGATGCAGGTGAAACACGTTATCCCAATACGGGTTCAACGGATAGGTCTACAGATAATTACCACTTTTTTAGAGGAAGTGATTATGATGCGCAAAATGCATCTGTTATCACCAGATATAAAGATTACAATAAAACAGAAGGAAATTCTCCAACGGCTAATTTAAGTACCGAATCCTATCCTACATCGGCCACGGCAGTTGCAGATGCCGAAGATATCAACAAGGATCAGACGATGAATACCATCAATGCATATTATCAATACAAAGTATCATTGAATGCATCGGACTTGGTTTTAGGACGAAACAATATTGTAGATGTAAAAAGAACCAAAAGGGAAACACCTGACGGTTTGGAAAAGGATGTTACTTGGTATCAGTTTAGAATTCCAATTAGTGGAGGAGTTCCAATCAACGGTATTTCTGATTTTAACTCCATTCGTTTTATGCGTATGTTCTTAACTAAGTTCAAATCTCCTGTTGTGCTGAGGTTTGGTCAGTTACAATTGGTAAGAGGTGATTGGAGACGTTACGAGAAAAATGTGCACGGTGGAGTTCAAGTTCCTGATGATGATTTAGATGAAAATGAGTTGAATAATTTCACCACAGGGGTTGTGAATATTGAGGAGAATGCAAGTAGACAGCCTATTCCGTATGTATTACCTCCAGGAATTCAGAGAGAGCAATTGCAAGGGAGTACTAGGTTGCAGTTTCAGAATGAACAATCATTATCGGTCAAAATAAAGGACTTACCATCTGGTGAAGCACGTACGGTATTTAAGAATATGATTTCTGATCTGAGAATGTATAAAAGATTGAAAATGTTTGTACATGCGGAAGGTATTGGAACTGATTTGGAAGACGACAAGATGATGGCCATCATGCGTTTGGGATCGGATTTAAATGATAACTTTTATCAGATTGAAGTGCCTTTAAAAGCAACGTTATTTAGTCAGTCGACAAGTGAAGAGGTCTGGCCTGCCGAGAATAATTTTGAAGTAGACTTAGAAAGTCTTGGTTTGTTAAAGGTAGAACGATATGCCGATGAAAGTTCGCCAAGTGCAACTGAATTATATCCATTGCCTGTGGATGGTGAAGAAATTAAATATAGAATACGAGTCAAAGGAAATCCAAACTTGGCTAATATTAAAACCATGATGATGGGGGTGCAGAATATTTCTAATGTTCAACAAAGTGCTGAAATCTGGTTTAATGAATTGCGTGTCGCTGGTTTTGATAATGAAGGTGGATGGGCCTCTGTGGTAAGCGCCAATGCTAATTTTGCTGATTTGGCGGATGTTGCCCTAACAGGTAGTATTTCTACCATTGGTTTTGGTGGAGTAGAAGAACGTGTGAACGAAAGAAGTCAGGAAGATGTAAAGCAATATGGTGTTTCTACCAATGTAAACGTTGGGAAATTAATGCCAAAAGAATGGGGAATTAAAATTCCTTTGAGTTATTCTATTTCTGAGGAGTTTAAAGATCCGAAATACGATCCTCAATTTCAGGATGTGAAATTTGAAGATGCTAAAGATATCAATCAAAATAGCAGCAGTGCTAGAGATTATACCAAAAGACACAGTATCAGTTTGATCAACGTTAGAAAGGAACGTGTTGGAGAATTGAAAAAGAAACCAAAGCCTTATGATGTTGAGAATTTTTCTGTTTCTTATAGCTATAATGAGGAAAATCATAGAGATTATAATATTCAAAAACACATAGTGCAGGATGTAAAAACATCGGCTAATTATGCCTATAATATTCCATCGATGCCTATTGAGCCGTTTAAGAACTCAAAATCTTTAGATAATAAATATTTCAGAATTATTAAGGATATCAACTTCAATTTACTGCCATCAACCATTGGTGTGAATAGCAATATTACAAGGAGTTATAACGAACAGGCCTCAAGAAATTTGGTTTCCGGAGGCGCTTTGCCAACTTTGCAACAAAGAAATTTCTTGTTTGACTGGGATTATAATATTGGATACAACTTAAGTAAGAATCTAAAGTTTAATTTGAGGGCAGCAAACAATCATATTTATGATGCTTTCGAAAATACGGATGATGCTGAAAACGTCCAGTTATTTTCTAATTTCTTTAATCTTGGTCGTGCCAACAATTACAGTCAAAAATTTGATGCCAATTATCAAATTCCAATTAACAAACTACCTTACTTAGGTTTTGTTACTGCGGATTATAGTTATACTGCGGATTTTAATTGGCAAGCAGGTTCTCAGTCTTTTCAATACGAAATTGGTAATGCGATTCAGAATGCCAATACCCATACCATTTCTTCTAATTTAAACATGACCAAATTTTATAAAGATATTGATTTGAAGAGCTTGTTTACACCAAGTTCAAAGAAATCTAAAAAGAAGAAAAAATCTAAAAAAGACGACGGAGCTCCAAAGTTTGCAACCCCATCTGCTCCGAGGAGAATTGGTAAGAAGAAGAAAGTTTCTACCGGTGAAAAAGTATTGAATGTTGCCTATGATTTGGTAACAATGATCAAAACAGGTAGAATAAGTTACGCAGATAATAATGGTATGTATTTGCCAGGGTATAAGGAATCAGTTGGCTTTTTAGGGCAAACTAGAAGTGGAGGTGGAAGTATGGCACCTACATTTGGTTTTGTTTTTGGAGATCAACGTGATATTAGGCAATTGGCCTTGCAACAAGATTGGTTGACAACAAGAAACGTGAATATAAATGGCGTGGAAGATGAAAACTATTATTCTAAAACTTATACAAATACACATTACGATAAGCTAGATTGGTCATTATCGGTAAAGCCAATAAAAGATTTGGATATCAATATCAATGCAAATAGAATTACCACCAGAAATAAATCGCAACAAATTGATGCGGTATTAGATTATGGAAATGGAACTGTCGAATCTGGTTTTGATAGAAGGTTTGAATATACTCAGCTTACGGAAACGAGTAATTTTAGTATGACTTATAGTATGTTTAAAACTTCCTTTGATGGCAATGGAGATGAAACATTCCAACAGTTTTTAAATAATAGGGCTACAATACAAGAAAGACTTGCAAATGAAAGTGGATTGGATCAGACCAAATATGGCTTGAATACCCAAGATGTGCTGCTGCCATCTTTTACTTCTGCTTATTCAGGAGGGAGTGCTGAAACCGAAAAATTAAGTCCGTTTAGAAATATGCCTATACCAAATTGGCGTTTGAGTTATAAAGGCTTTATGCGTGTCAAATGGTTTAAGAAAAACTTTTCAAGCTTTATTGTAACTCATGCTTACAAATCGTCTTATACGATAGCCAATATGAGTAACAATGCACAATACATTGAAAATGGTGGAGTGCCACCAACGGATATCAATGGTAATTATTTATCTAAAGTGGTAATTTCTACCATAGCAATTAATGATGGTTTTTCTCCGCTTGTAAAAGTGGATATGAGGTTTAAAAACAGTTTATCTTTTAGAGGAGAGGTAAATAAAGATAGAACCTTAGCGTTAAGTTTTAACAACAACTCTTTGTCTGATATTAGAGGTACAGAATATGTGTTTGGTTTAGGGTATATATTAAAAGATCTTAAATTAAAAGGAGCATCGGGTAGAAGAAAGGCGATCAAAGGAGATTTAAATATGAAGGCAGATGTCTCATATCGACAAAACTTGACAACGATTCGTTCTATAGATACGCAAAACACGCAGATTACAGGAGGTCAGAATTTATTCTCATTAAAACTATCAGCAGATTATAATTTAAATAAAAACTTAATAGCTACCTTCTATTACGATCAATCTGCCACTAGATATGCAATTTCTACATCGTTCCCAAGGCAATCGATAAGCAGTGGAATTAGTATTACGTATAACTTAGGAAACTAAAGAAGTGATTTCTCTGTTTGAAGTTTTTATCGGACTATATTTTATTTATAGAAGAACATAATATTTTATACTTTTGCTGTTCACATATTTTAAAAATAATATTTAAAAAACATAACGATGAATTTACCTGAAAACTTAAAATATACAAAGGATCATGAATGGATTCAGATTGATGGAGATGTCTTAACAATTGGAATTACAGATTTCGCTCAAAGTGAATTAGGTGATATTGTTTATGTAGATGTTGATACTTTGGATGATACCGTAGAAGCAAATGAAGTGTTTGGTTCTGTAGAAGCTGTGAAAACAGTATCTGATTTGTTTATGCCGATGACAGGTGAAGTTATTGAGTTTAATGAAGGTTTGGAAGATGCTCCTGAATTAGTGAACTCTGATCCTTATGGTGAAGGTTGGATGATTAAAGTAAAAGCAAGTGATGTAACACAAATAGACGATTTATTAGATGCTAGCGCTTATAAAGAACTTGTACAAGGCTAATGCCGTATCAATTGCAGTTTCTTTAACAGCGATAGTGGCTTATTTAAGCCTGTCTAAAATTAGTTCTATTACTCCTGTTATTAAAATTGATAATGTAGATAAATACCAACATTCGTTAGCCTATTTTGGTTTGACGCTGAGTTGGCTTTTTGCAGCGCAAAAAATAAAAACAAAACCATCCTTTAAATTTTGGATGGTTTTCTTCGTTTTTCTGTTTGGTGTATTGATGGAGATTCTGCAACAAGAGTTGACCACCTATAGAACAGCTGATTTTTTTGATGTTTTGGCAAATACATCTGGAATAATCATTGCATATGTGTTTTTTCAAAAGGTAGTTTTCAGAAGGTTTAAAGATTTTTTGAAAGATTGATTTTAGACTTAAAGGGTAGGACTTTAAGAAATTGTAAAAAAAAAGAAGAAAACCATGTTAATTTATGGGCTTAGGTTTGCATAAGTCGTATTTAAATTATTAAATTAGCGAACTCATTAATTATTTCAACAAATGGAAGTAAAGAAAAATCCTAAAGCTGATCTCCAGAATTTCACAAAGTTGTTTATTCAACTTGGTTTGGTGTTAGCTCTATTTATTGTGTATGTTTCAATTGAACACAAGACTTATGACAGGGTGATTGCGGACTTAGGTACAGCGTCATTATCTGGTGAAGAAGAAGAAGAAATGGTAATTACATCGCGTCCTATACCGGTGAAACCACCACCACCACCACCACCACCACCTGCACCAGAAATTATTGAAATAGTTGAGGATAAAGAAGAAATTGAAGAAACAGTTTTAGAAACAACAGAAACCGACGAAGAAGAAGAGGTGATTGTTGAAGAAATTGTAGAAGAAGTAGAAGCTGAAGAAATTGTAGAGGATGTACCTTTTGCAATTATTGAAGATATTCCTGTTTTCCCTGGATGTGAAAAAGGAACTAAAGCGCAGAAGAAAGCATGTTTTTCTCAAAAGATTAGCAAGCATATCAATAGAAAATTTAATTCAAGTTTGGCATCTGATTTAGGATTGTCTGCAGGAAAGAAAAGAATTTTCGTAATGTTTAAAATTGACCAAACAGGTTCAATTACTGAGATTCAAGCAAGAGCACCACACCCTAGACTTCAGAAAGAAGCGGAAAGAGTTGTGAAGACTTTGCCTAAAATGACTCCAGGTAAACAAAGAGGTAGACCAGTAAGTGTTCGTTACTCTTTACCGATTTCATTCTTAGTAGAATAATTAAGATTTTATATATAAAAAAGGCTATCTGAAAAGATAGCCTTTTTTTTTGTTTTTATATTTTTTAAATAGTGGCATACTTCTTGAAATTCAAATTTAAAACCTTAAAATTGAATAATATGAGAACAGAAAAAAAAGAATCAGCCTACACGCAAAAACGATTTAATGAGAAGCTAGAAAGGAGCTCAAAGTTATTTACCCTATTAGGATTGGTAACTGCATTATTTGTAGTTTATGTTTTAATTGAGTACGAATCAAAACAAATTGAAGTTACGGTGATGGGAAATGCCGATTTAACAG
>NZ_JAQWGB010000069.1 GCF_029238425.1 Flavicella sp. | reverse complement strand
CCTGGTCAGTTTCAGATGTCAAAAAAAGACGGGAAATCTGTGTTGTTACACGGGATAGAGAAAAAAGGTTTTTATACGATCAAATCACCTGATGAAACTATTTATGAGGTTTCGTTAGAAGCAAAAAAAGCCTGTCCAGTTAAAATAATTGATGTAAAACAAGTCTGATACTAGGCTCTTTTTTCAATCAAAAATTAGATTTAACAAAATAAAAACTAGAGAACGTTTGCATGCGTTCTCTAGTTTTTATTTTTATAGTATCTTTACGAATTCAAGGAAATTTGTAAGCGGTTTTCTAAGGCCTAATAAATCAGCTTTTTAAGCGTTTACTTATTGATTATAAATATACATACTGACTGCACTAAAGTCAGTATCCAAAAAGAGAAACTTATATATGGGCTGTACTTCGTGCTCTACAAATAAATCCGGAGTTCCAGGTGGGTGTAAAAGCAATGGCGCTTGTGCAACTGGGAGCTGCGATAAATTAACCGTTTTTGATTGGTTGTCTAATATGGCATTACCAAGTGGTCAAAAACCTTTAAATATTGTTGAGGTTCGTTTTAAAAACGGAAGGAAACATTTTTATAGAAATAATAATAATTTTCAGTTATCTATTGGTGAAATAGTGGCAGTGGAGGGTTCTCCAGGTCATGATATCGGAACTGTTTCTTTAACAGGTGAGCTTGTACGAGTTCAAATGAAAAAGAAAAAAGTTACCGAGGATAGTGAAGAGGTTAAAAAAATATATCGCAAAGCGAGTGTTAGAGATATTGATATCTGGCAAGCTGCAAGAGATAAAGAGATTGAAACACAACGTCGTGGACGTGAAATTTTAGGTCGTTTAGGTTTGAAAATGAAACTTTCTGATGTTGAGTATCAGGGAGATGGTAACAAAGCAACGTTTTATTATACTGCTGAAGATAGAGTAGATTTTAGACAGTTGATAAAGGACTTGGCAAGTGCTTTTAGCATTCGTGTAGAAATGAAGCAAGTTGGTTTACGTCAGGAAGCTGCTCGTTTAGGAGGTGTTGGTTCATGTGGACGTGAATTGTGTTGTTCTACTTGGTTGACAGATTTTAGAAAAGTCAATACGGCGTCAGCTCGTTATCAGCAACTTTCTTTAAACCCGCAAAAATTAGCAGGTCAATGTGGAAAGTTAAAATGTTGTTTGAATTTTGAATTGGATTCTTATTTAGATGCCTTGAAAGATTTTCCAAAACAAGATGTTGTTTTAGAAACAGAAAAAGGACGCGCAACTTTTGTAAAGATGGATATCTTTAAAGGTTTGTTGTGGTACGCCTCTAAAGAAGAAGGATTCAAATGGTATAAACTTACACTAGAGCAAGTTCAAGAGGTAATTGCCATGAATAAAAATGGTGAAAAAGCACCGAGTTTAGAAGAGCTTGAATCAGAAACTATAGTAGCTACTAAAATCGACTTTGAAAATGTAGTGGGACAGGATAGTTTGACTCGTTTTGATAAGCCAAAGACTAAAAATAAAAGAAGAAATAAAAAGAAAAAACCTGGTCAGGGGCAAAACCAACAAGGGAATTCTGGACCAAGAAAACAAGGACCAAGAAAACC
Source organism: Flavicella sp. (assembly GCF_029238425.1). Taxonomy (GTDB): domain Bacteria; phylum Bacteroidota; class Bacteroidia; order Flavobacteriales; family Flavobacteriaceae; genus Flavicella. The sequence goes on along the minus strand of NZ_JAQWGB010000069.1, from coordinate 3,410 downwards.
AAATAACGGCCAGTCACAAAATAAAGAAGGCGGACAAAAAAGAAAGCAGGGGAATAAAAATGCTAACCCGAATCAGAAAAATCCGAATGCGAATCCAAATGCAAATGCAAATGGACCAAAGCAAGGAGCTCCTAAAAAACGTCGTCCTCAAAATAAAAACAAGCAAAACCCAAACGCGAAACCGAATCCAAATCAAAAGCAAGGTGGGGCAAAACCTGCCGGAGCTAACACTAATGAATCCGGTGTAAAGAATGAGGGAGGAGCAAAGAGGCCAAAGCGAAACAATAATAGAAGAAAGAAACCTAATCCAAATAATAAACCTAATCCCAATGCTACGAAAGACGCATAAATATGGTGTTATTTTATTGCTATTTGTATTCTTAATTAGTTGCGATGAATATCGTGTATTTGACAAGTATACGTCTGTCGGGATTGATGGCTGGAAGAAAGAAAATTTGGTGAACTTTGAATTTGAAGTTTCGGATTCTTTAGAATCATATGATCTGTTTATTCAGTTGAGGAATACTAGTGAATACCAATATTCTAATCTGTTTTTGATCGCCGAACTTCAATATCCAAGTGGATTCCATGTAGTAGATACATTAGAGTATAAAATGACCGATTCTTACGGGAATTGGCTAGGAGATGGGTTTACTGATATCAAAGAAAACAAATTATTTTACCGTGAAAACTTTAGGTTTTCAGAGTTAGGTTCCTACCAAGTAAATATCCAACAAGCCATGCGTAACCGAAATGATATTGATGGTTTACAAAGTGTGAAAGGAATTTCAGATGTAGGTTTCCGCATTGAAAAAAAAGAAAAATAAAAAAGCATAATACGACTGTTATTATCAATTTGAAAAAAAATAGCTAGATGGCTGAAAAGAAAAATAAACAAAATAGTACTCCAACTTCTTTTAGAAAATATACGTTATGGTTTTGGGGTTTGATCTTAGGTGGTTTGTTGTTTGTATCATCTTTGTTTTTATTGGCCTCTATGGAGGTTTTTGGCGAATTGCCAACCTTTGAAGAATTAGAAAACCCTGAAAATAATTTTGCTACTGAGATTATTTCTATCGATGGGAAAACTCTTGGGAAATATTATAATGAAAATAGAACTCCAGTTAAATTTAAAGATTTACCTAAAAATCTTGTAGATGCATTAGTGTCTACTGAGGACGAACGTTTTTATGAGCATTCTGGAATTGATTTTAAAGGAACCTTAAGAGCGGTTGTAAAACTTGGAAAAGGTGGGGGTGCGAGTACCATTACGCAACAATTAGCAAAACTTTTATTTACGGAAGGTTCGGGTACTAGAAATAAATTTAAAAGGGTTGTTCAGAAAATAAACGAGTGGGTGATTGCGGTGCGATTGGAGGAACAATACACGAAAGAGGAAATCATTACCATGTATTTGAACAAGTTTGACTTCTTGTACAATGCCATTGGAATTAGATCCGCTTCAAGAATTTATTTTGGAAAGGAACCGATTGATTTAAAACCAGAAGAGTCTGCTGTTTTGGTGGCAATGTTGAAAAATCCAAGACAATACAATCCTAATAGAGAAATTTCAAAAAAGAAATCTTTAGCAAGAAGAAATCAAGTGTTGTTTCAGCTTGAAAGAAATAATAAAATTTCAGAAAAGGAGAAAGATTCTTTACAGAAATTACCGATGATTATTGAGTTTTCTCCAGAAGGACATAGTGATGGTTATGCAACCTATTTTAGAGAGTATTTGCGTGATTATATGAAAAGATGGATCAAAGAAAATCCTAAGCCAGATGGAACGTATCATAATATTTACCGTGATGGTTTAAAGATTTATGTGACTTTAGATTCTAGAATGCAACGCTATGCAGAAGAAGCAGTTCATGAACATGTTTCTAACTTGCAAAGAGTGTTTTTCAAGGAGCAAAAACGGAACCCTACGGCACCGTTTTATGATTTAGAAGATGAAGAGATAGAGGCTACTATGTTGCGTGCAATGAAAAATACAGACAGGTATAGATTGTTGAAAAAAGCAGGTAAATCAGAAAAAGAAATCAAGAAGGCTTTTGACACCAAAAGAAAGATGAAAGTGTTCTCTTGGAAAGGAACGATTGATACTGTTTTTACACCCTATGATTCTATAAAATATTACAAGCACTTTTTACATAGTGGATTGTTGTCTATTGAACCTCAAACTGGTCATATCAAGGCTTGGGTTGGTGGAATTAATAATAAGTATTTCCAATACGATCACGTAGAGCAAGGAAAACGTCAGGTTGGCTCTACCTTTAAGCCCTTTGTGTATGCGTCTGCAATAGATCAATTACAAATATCTCCTTGTGAAAAATATCCAAATACTATGTATACCATTCCAAAAGAGGCATATGGAATGGATGAAGATTGGACACCTAAAAATTCTGGTGACAGTTATGGGGGAGAATTAACATTAAAACAAGCCTTAGCGAAATCAATCAATGTTATTACTGCTAGGTTGATCCATATGGTAGGACCTAAAACCGTAGTTAGATTGGCAAAAAGAGCAGGTATTCACTCTAATATTCCCGCATATCCATCCATTGCACTTGGAACTATTGATGCAAGTTTGTATGATATGGTAGGAGCGTATTCTATGTTTGCAAATAAAGGATTGCGTGTGAATCAAATGATGCTATTGAGGATAGAGGATAGAAATGGAACGGTGTTACAAGAGTTTACTCCAAAAACGGAGCAGGTTTTAAGTGAGGAATCTGCTTATGTAGTGGTTGATTTGTTAAAAGGAGTTACTGAAGCCGGTTCAGGTGTTAGGTTAAGAGGAAAATGGGGTAAATATCCAGATAGTATTTCTACAGGATATCCTTACCAATTTGAAAACCCAATTATGGGTAAAACAGGTACTACACAAAATCAATCTGATGGTTGGTTTATGGGGGTGGTTCCGAATCTAGCCACAGGTGTTTGGACTGGAGCAGATGATAGAGCTACACATTTTGAAGGGATTGTACAGGGACAAGGAGCTACGATGTCATTGCCTACTTGGGCTTTGTTTATGAGAAAATGTTATGCAGATCCTACGTTAAATATTAGTCAGGAAGAGTTTGAAAAACCAGATCATATTGGAATTCAGTTGGATTGTGAGACTCCGCCTTTGATTGATGAAGAAGGTGTGGAGATTCCAGTAGAAACTGTAGAGGAAGAAACAGAATTTTAAACTAAAAGAAGTAAAAGTATATCAAAAGTGTAAGGAGTAATCTTTGCACTTTTTTTGTATTTTTAAATCACTTCAAATTATAACTATGAAAAAGTGGATACCATCAGAAAAAGAACTTAAGAATAGTAATATTTCTAGAGTGATGGAAGAACTTTCTGTGAATTCTTATCCTGAGTTTTATAAATGGTCTGTTGATCATAAAAATTTATTTTGG
>NZ_JAQWGB010000058.1 GCF_029238425.1 Flavicella sp. | reverse complement strand
CAACAGTGAAAAATATAATTTTTCAGATTATAAAGCCGTAATTTTATCGGGTTCTCCTCATTCAGTAAGAGGTGAAGACGCTCCTAAAATAGACCTTTCAGAGGTAAAAGGTAAAAAACCTTTATTAGGAATTTGTTACGGGGCACAATATTTATCTCACTTTTTTGGTGGAGAAGTTGGTGCTTCTAATACAAGAGAATACGGAAGAGCCAATTTATCTTTCTTAGATCATTCAAATCCATTATTTGATGAAATCAAAGAAGGTAGTCAAGTTTGGATGAGTCATTCTGATACTATTTTACATTTACCAGAAAACTGTGAGTGTATTGCAAGTACAGATGATGTGAAAAATGCAGCTTACCATGTAAAAGGAGAGGATACCTATGCAATCCAGTTCCATCCAGAGGTATATCATACTACAGATGGATCTAAATTATTAGAAAACTTTTTAGTAAAAATTGCAGAGGTAGCTCAAGAGTGGACTTCGGCAAATTTTGTAGAAACTACCGTTAAAGAAATTCAAGACAAAGTAGGAAACGATAAAGTTGTTTTAGGATTGTCAGGTGGTGTAGATTCGACAGTTGCGGCTGTTCTTTTGAACAAAGCAATTGGGGAAAACTTATATTGTATTTTTGTAAACAACGGTCTTTTACGTAAAAATGAATTCCAAACAGTATTGAAACGATACGAAGGAATGGGACTAAATGTAAAAGGAGTTGATGCTTCAGGAAGATTCTTAAAAGAATTGGAAGGATTAGAAGATCCTGAAGAAAAACGTAAAGCGATCGGAAAAGCTTTTATTGATGTGTTTGATGAAGAATCTCACTTGATAGAAGATGTAAAGTGGTTGGCGCAAGGAACTATTTATCCTGATGTTATTGAGTCTGTTTCTGCAGACGGAGGGCCATCAGCAACGATCAAATCTCACCATAATGTTGGTGGTTTGCCAGATTTCATGAAATTGAAAATAGTAGAGCCTTTGAGAATGATTTTTAAAGATGAGGTTCGTAGAGTTGGAAAATCTATGGGGATTGATCCTGAATTATTAGGAAGACATCCTTTCCCAGGACCAGGATTAGGAATTCGTATCTTAGGTGATATTACTGCTGAAAAAGTAGCGATGTTACAAGAGGTAGATCATATTTTTATTCAAGGGTTGAAAGATCATGGATTGTATGATTCAGTTTGGCAAGCAGGAGCTATTTTACTTCCAGTTCAGTCTGTTGGAGTAATGGGGGATGAGCGTACTTATGAAAAAGCGGTTGCTTTGAGAGCGGTTTCTTCTACAGATGCAATGACTGCTGATTGGGTTGATTTACCATATAAATTTTTGCAGGAAATTTCGAACAAAATTATCAATAATGTAAAAGGTGTTAACCGAGTAGTATATGATATTAGTTCTAAACCACCAGCAACGATTGAGTGGGAATAAAACTTTAATTAAAAGTTATTTTTGAATATATTGTGATAACCATTCTGAAGAAAATTGTAAATTGTTTCTTTGGAATGGTTATTCTATATAAAAGAGATTTTACATGAGAAAATTAGTATTGTTATTAAGCCTTAGCTTATTTACTTTTTTAGCTGCCTGTGGTCAGCAAAAGAAATATATTTCTTACAAAGTACAGAAAGGTGAGAGCGTTAAAGAAATAGCAAAAAAGCACGATGTAAAGGCAAAACACATCATGAGACTGAATCCAGGTTTGAAAAAGAAACCCACTGCGGATACGGTTATTTTAATTCCAAATGTCAATTACAACGAAGAAGAGGAAAAAGCTAGAGTAGCCGCAGAAGTTGCTGCATCTCAAAATCATATTGCTCAGTCAAAAGAGACTTTGTATGGTATTTCTAAGCAATACAATGTGAGTATTGAATCTTTAAAAGAATTGAATCCAGACTTGCTGATTGATGGCTTGAAAATAGGAATGGTTTTAGAAATTCCAAAAGAAAAAATGCTTACTCCAGAGGAGTTGAGACAAAATGAATTAGATCATTGGGCAGAACATTATGTTTTACATACGGTGATCAAAGATGATACGCTTTATAGTTTGACTCGTTTTTACAATGTCTCTAAAGAAGAATTATTAGAATTAAATCCGTTATTAGTAGAAGGTTTAAAATTAGGTTCAATTCTTAAAATCAAAGAAAAAATTTCTGAAGAGAGATTGAAAGAATTAGATGCTTTGGTGTTCAAAGATTCTGTGGCAACTCAAGATACTATCAATGTTGCAATGTTATTGCCTTTTAAGTTTACAAAAAACGACACCCTTTCTAAAGAGCAGTTGTTTACCACTCGAAATAACTTGGTTTCTATCATTACCGATTTTTATTTAGGTGCGGATATAGCAATTGATTCTATTAAAAAGCAAGGAGTTCATGTAGATCTTAAAGTATACGATTCTGAGAATAATAGAGATACGATTAAAGGTTTTATTAAAAGTGATAAATTTAAAAATACAGACGTTTTGTTTGGTCCTGTCTTTAATCATCAAGTAAATTATGTAGCTGCAGAATTGAAAGATATACCTGTTGTGTTTCCTTTTTATTCTAGCAAGCAAAAGACTTTTGTCAAAGATAATATTGTTAAAACCGTAACAAGTAGAGATGTTTTAAAAGATAAGGTATTGTCCTATTTTACTGAAATATATACGAATGAAAAAATTCTTGTTGTTGGAGATGAAAAATTAGCTTCAAGAAAGGAATTCAAAGAAATTCAAAAATTTTTAAAAGAAAATCATGATTCTGTAAAAGAGGTGAATTTCTTACAGCCTGAAAATGGTTACATAAGCAAAGAAAGATTTGTTGAGAAAGTAGATACTTTAGGAGTTAACTGGGTGATCTTAACAACAAATAATAAAGTGGTAACGGCAGATGTTATCAATAATTTAAAATCTATACCCAATGATGCGGAGGTGAGATTATTTGCATTTGAAAAGGCAGGTAATTTTGATAAAGTTGATAATAATATGTTAGCGGCTTTAGATTTTGTTTATGCTAGCTCAGGTGTTTTGGTAGATTCCTTGCCAGGAGTTTCTGATTTTTATGCACAATACCTAAGAAAGAATAAAGGGTACCCAAGCGAATATGCTTCAAAAGGTTTTGATGTTGTGTATGATGTTTTGATGAGAATGGCCTCTAATGATTCTCTCAGTCTAAGAACTAGTTTTGAAAAGGGTGCCTCTAAACGTGTTCGTAGCACGTTTGATTATCATCAAAAGGCTTATGGAGAACCGGCTTATAATACTGCAGTTTACTTAAGGAAGTACAAAAAAGATTTATCTATAGAGTTATTGTATTTAAAACCAAAAACAGAGGAAATTCCTATGGAAGATCAAGAAAATATTCCTCTGATAGAAAACGACTCCATCATTTCTACTGAGGAGAAGAAGGCAGCTGTAAAAATAGTTGCCAAGGAGTAATTCTTATCGATTGAATTCTAAATTATTTTGTAAGATAGGTGCTAAAAGTTTTAAATTCTTTTTAGTGCCTATTTTTTTTAGGGTATTCAAATGATTCATATTATGCGTATCAGAACCAGCAAAATCAATCATTCCTTCTTTAAGCAATCTTTCGGCTGCTTTTTGTACGGACTTACCATAGTGTCCTGTTAGTGATAATAGATTCAACTGAAACCTGCATCCTGCATCTTTTAGTTTTTGGTACAATTCAAAATCTTGATGATAGAACATATAACGTTCTGGATGTGCCATGATCGGTTTATATCCTGCTAGCTGAATATCAAATAACATTTCATATAAGTTTACAGGAGCTTGCAAAAAAGACATTTCTACCAATAATGAATCTTCTTTTAAAGTCAGTAAATCTCTAGATTTAAGAAGTTCACAAAATTCTTCATCTAGCATGTATTCTGCAGCAGCGTCAAACTTTATGTATGACATGTCTCTTTTTTCTAATTCTTCTAAAACTAAATCTAGTTTGTCAAGTATCGTATCACTGCTATTTTTCCAAACATTTCCAAGGACGTGTGGTGTGGTAATGAAATTTTGAATTCCATAACTATCCATTGTAGAAATCATTTCAATCGTATTTTCCATAGATTTAGACCCATCATCAATACCAGGTAAAAGGTGTGAATGAATATCTACAAAGTCCATTGGAAACACTTCTGTAATGGGAGTTTCTTTTTTGAATAGGTTTAGCACAATTCTTGGTTTAAAAAAATTAAGACCACAAATTTAGCAAATATTATCAGAAGTTACCTAGGAAACTGATGGTTTCGTTTGATCTTTAAAAGTTTACCGTAAAATTCCATATTTGACCAATGGTTTTACCGTTTTTAGAATCAATTGCTTCAACTTTCCATGAATAGTTGGTGTTGTTTTCTAAAGATACCTCTAAAAATGTATCACTGATTCCTGTCGCAACCTCTTCAAATGATTCATTCTTCCCACTGAAAACATTATATGTCAATGCATCATTGTCTATATCAGCACAATTCCAGGTTAAAGAAATCGTGTTCGAGTTTACAGTCGACTTCATGCTAGGAGAAATTAATTCTGGCATAAATGGAAGATGATTTTCAAGAGGAATATTTTCTGTGTAAAGATTCCATATGTCAGAAAATTCACTTGTATCCCCTTTGCTATCGGTTGCTTGAACCCTCCAATAATAAGCTGTTTCTTTTTCCAATTGCAATAATTTGCTAGTTCCCTGTACTGTTCCACTTTTAACCACGTTGTTAAACATATTGTCTGTAGCAACCTCATAATAATAGTTAATTGCGTCACCTTCGGCATCGGTAGAAGCCGCCCATTCAAAAGTCAACTCGCTTGAAATACATAATAAATTATTTGTAGGGTTGAGTAGACTTGGTGTTGTTGGTGCTTCGTTAAGTTCTGTTGTTTCTGCTGCACCATTATCTGAACCACAAGAAGCAAAAAACAAAATGCTTATAAATAATAAAATATTTTTCATGGTCTTATTGTTTTAAAATTTTAATAGTATTTGTTGAAACACCTTCGGTGCGTATGAAATAAAACCCATTTTCAAGTTGGCTTATATCAATACTAAGGCTACCATTTATGATCTGTTCTTCTTTTTGATCAATGGTTTTTCCTGTAGTGTCCAAGATTGAAATCTTAATTGAACTTGAGATGTTGTTTTCAAAAGATAAAATTAATTTGTCTTTTGCAGGATTAGGATACGCAGTAACTTCGGTTTGAAGTGTAATTAGTTCCTCAAATTTCCCCTCACAATCTGTTGCAGTTTCAATAGAGATTGCATCACCCGCATGGGTTTCAATATTGAAATTAAGATCGTTCGTTTCTTTAACTTTTGTATTGTTTATATAGACGGTGTATGGAGCTGTTCCTTCTGTTATGTTGATGTTTGTAATAACAGATTGTCCTTCAGTTTTATTTGTGGTTTTGGCGGCAACAGTAGTTGCAACATCTACGGTAAACTCATAACATTGCTCAAAAGAGGCATCTTCTTCGGTGTAAATACAAAACTCGTACGTGCCTGGAGCAAGATCTTCAATACTTAAAGAAGTTCTGAAATCATATATTTGTTCATTCAAATGCAATGAGAATTTTGAATTTCTTATGGAGTTTATACTAAGAGTTCCGTTGGATTCCCCTGGACAAGTTTCACTTGTGGATTTTACACTAAAGTTGGCTTTGTCAACCGTAAATAAAGCACATCCATTTTCGTCAACGGTAGCACCTTCTATGGTGTTAGGGCACAGGTCATCAAGGTCATTTACGCCATCATTGTCGCTATCGTCATTTTGCGTTCCTCCTCTAGGGTCATAAATTTTTTCAGAAGTATAAATTCTATACTCACCAGGTTCAAGATGTAAAGATTGTTGAGTTTCTGAAATATTCAATTCCTCACCACTAAAGTATTCAAACCAAGTTCCGGTTTTTGTAAAGTTGATAGCCATCGTTTCATCCACAATATCAAAATTACCTAAGATGATCACATCCATGGAAGCATCTCTAAGGGTTATGGATTTTTGTAACTTAGAAGTATTCAAAGAAAAATCTTCTGTATTGAAAACATCGTGTTTGTTTTTCAGGGCAATCAGTGTGCTCCAAGTATCATAAATATGTTTTCTGTTTGCATTATTTAGATATTCCCATAAAACAGGTTTTTTGCCAGTTCTACCATTTTGATCAATGCTTATTTCATAGCCTAATTCACCAAATTGCCATATCATTTTTGGACCAGGGATTGTGAATAAAAATGCTCCAGCCAGCTCTTGTCTTTCTAAGGCAGTATTTAAATTTTTGACAGAATAGTTTTCATCTTGTTTTCCGTATTCCAGGTTTTTATACATCATGCGCTCCTCATCATGACTTTCCATATAGCCCAATACTGTAGGTGTGTTCCAACCACGTTTTTGATAAGAAATCCAATCAATATTATCGCCATATCCCATGGTGTTTTCTGTATAACTATGGTTTAGGTTTCCCCATAATAAAATTCCATAGTCTGCTAGTTCTTTTTCTTCAGAGTTTTCAGCTAAGTGTTCAAAAATCACATAAGGTTTGTCATTGGGAGCAAAGTCCCAAACGTGATCCGTGTATTCTTTTAAAATTGCAATTCTTTCTGCATCATACGCACTAGCCCAATTGTTTTCACCTTCGTAAATGGTGTTAGAAAATCCTTTGGTAAAGTCAAATCGAAATCCATCTACTTTGTACTCTTCCATCCAGTAATCCAAAACATCTTTGAAAAAATCTTTTGTATAGGTACTAGTGTGGTCAAAGTCATATCCCCAATGTGCAGCGGTATTGTCTACTAAATTATGATTTTCGTTGTACCAAGGACTGTTAGAAGCTGGTTTGTTAGTTGCACTGTCCCAGTACATATGCAATAAAGGAGATTGGCTGAAAGAATGATTGAAGACAACATCCGCCAAAACGGCAATTCCTCTTGAGTGGCAAGCATCTACAAAATTTTTGAAATCATTTTTTGTTCCGTAAGCTTTGTCAAGTGCCATGTAAAAAGAAGGGTTGTATCCCCAACTATCGTTGCCTTCAAATTCATTTACAGGCATAAGTTCTATAGCGTTTACACCCAAAGATTCTAAATAATCTAGATGAAGTAAAGCTTCCTGATACGTACTTTTTTTTGTGAAATCTCGAATCAACATTTCATAAATAACCAATTCACTTTGGTCAGGTCTATTGAAATTTGTTTCGTTCCAACTATAAGTCGATTCATTTATAGTAAATGTAGAGACATTCCCAGCAGTTACATCTGTAGGGTAGGATTTTAAATTAGGGTAGGTGTCGTTTGTTATATAAGAATCGTCTGTAGGTGTTAAAATCTTTTCAGAATACGGATCTGCAATTTTGATTTCATAATCTACTAAATATTGGTATGCATATTCTGTATCTGGATCCAAGTTCGTAAGTGTAATCCAAAAATACGCACCGTCTTTATGCATCAAGTAGTCCTCGTCAATTTCCCAATCATTAAATTCTCCTAATAAAATCACATCGGATTTTTCAGGTGCTAAAAGAACAAATGTTACTTCGTTATTATTTATGGTGATTCCACTTTTTTCGTTATTCGGTCGAGGGGTGTTTTGGGTAGTTGTTTTTACAAATACAGAAATACTTGTTTCTTTGGTCTCATTTTCATTGCTAGCTATCGCTTTAATGGTATGATTCCCCGTACTTGTAAAAAGATATGATTTACTTATTGTGGTTGCACTTGATACTGTTTCGATAGAAATATCATCAACTAAAATTTGTAAGTCTGCGGCGGTAGTTGATTCCGCAGTAAGGGTTATGTTTTGATTTTGATCAAAAGTACTTTGATCTGCAGGTGAAGTAATTGCAATATTTAAAGTATTGTCGAATATATCGATAAATAAATCAGGTCCATTTTTAAGGTTGCCATCAGAAGATCTGATTACTATGGATAATTCACTAATAGTTTTGCTCTTGTCGACACCGTAAAAACTATGTATGTCTGGTGTGATCGTTAAAGTATATAAGTTTGTGTTTTCACTATCTCTTGTGAATTCAGGCTGTAAAGTGTTATTTCCCCAGGCTCCAATTACATTTTGCCATTTTTCGTTATCAACCGTTACACCTGTATGAGCATACACTTTTCCTGTATATCCTGCTAAAGGGGTTTCACTTGCATCAAAATTAAGAGTAATTTCTTTATTGGTGGCAGGAATTGCAGGATTGGTTGTAACCTGAGCAAAAAGCCCTGTATATGTTAATAATAGAAATGTAATTAGTTTGTTCATGAGTTGATATTTAAACAAAAGGCTGTTAAAAACAGCCTTTTGAATTAATTAGAGTATTGAAAAACTATTCGTTAGATAAGCTTATAGTTTTAGCAATCGTATTTACTGTTATTGTATAGGCTCCTGGTGTACCGATAAATTTGAAGTTTTTATCACCGTCATCTGCATTTTCTAAATTAGTATCTATTGTAAACTCCGCATCTTGGTAGTAAGGGTAATTTCTCCCAGATCCCCAATCTCCATTTTTAGTAAAGAATCTAAATGCATCAACAGCAAAAGTTGTTGTAGCTTCAAAATGGCCATGTTTAATCCAGGTCATTTCAACAGGAGTAGTCCATCCCCAACCGGCTTCTGGAACAGCAGCTCCAACCATAAATAATTGAGGTAAGTCCGTAGCTTCCATTGTGATTGTTAAAGTGTTAAAATCTACACTTATTTTATAATATCCAGTAGTACCAATGAATCTAAAGTTACTATCTCCGTCTCCTGCATTTTCAAACAAGGCATCAACTGATCCTCCACTGAAATATGGGTAATTGTAAGAAGTTGCTCCCCAGTCTGGTGCATCAAAAAATCTAAAGCTATTTCCACTTGTGAATTCAGCAATAGTTTCAAAGGTTTTAGAACCTGTTGCTGCTACTTCAACCGCTTTAGCAGTGTCCCATCCCATCAATGCATCTCCAATCATGAATATTGGGTCAGAGCTTTTTGCATATGCAGTGATTTCAATTACGATAGGTGCAGATTCAGTTACAAGTGATCCTGATGTTGCTATTACTTTGAACTGAATATTCAAAGGAGTTCCAGCATCAAATCCATTGTTGATTAATAGTTTATTCAACTCTTCAACCATGAAAGTTTTTTCTTCAGTGTTTACTGAAGCAGCAACTATTAAAGAGCTAAAGTCACCATTTTCAGTGTCCATTAAAACTTGATAATTGGGAGTCGCTGTTGGTACACCATAGTCTGGTTTGTTCCATGTAATAGAAAGTGCATCGTCTTGAGAGTTTTCTTCTAAAAGAATAACAGAATTGTCAGAAGAAACTGCTGTAATTGTAGTTTTTTCAGGATCTGTATCTATCATTATGCGGTCGTCTGTACTTGAACAACTACCTAGAATTAAGGGTAGGGCAAGCCAGTATATATACTTATATATTTTATTTTTCATAATAAAAAAGGTTGTTAATTAGTAATTTGGGTTTTGTGTTAATTTCGGGTTGACAGCAATAACATTCGCCGGAATTGGGTAGATTTTTCTGTAACTATCTACCGCAGTACCATCTGGTACGTCTCCTTTGAAAGGCCATAAATAATCTCCAGTGGTAAATCTACCATAACGGATCAAATCTGTTCTTCTTAAACCTTCCCAATACAATTCACGTGATCTTTCGTCTAGTACAAAATCAAGGGTCACTTGTCCAGAAGTTACATCTCCAGAATTGTCTCCATAACCTCTTGCTCTTAATTCATTGATGTAATTTGTTGCATCTCCGATAGAGCCACCAGCACCACCTCTTAAAACTGCTTCAGCATAATTCAAATAAACTTCAGCCAATCTTATGATAGGAGTGTCCATGTCTACTTGATCCCCGTTAGGGTCGCTACCTGCGTTTCCGTCTTTATCAACATTTTTAAATTTACTTACTGCATAGCCATCTTCAAAAGTGTTTGAAATTGTTGTGATCTCATAGTTTTGAGCATCTGTATGGAACATAGCTCTTTTGTCATTCCATCCAATTGGTTCACCATCTCCGTTAGTTGCATTTGCTTCAAATTTTGATACCAAAGCTTTGGTAGTTCTAAGTCCAGCCCATCCACCGTTCACTCCAAAAAGTGTTGGATCCATAGTTCCTCCAATAGAAGCGTGTACTAAATAGGTAGTTCCACCCCAAGTTTGAGATTCAATACCATCAAAGCTAATTGTGAAAATGAATTCATTCTGTGCTCCATTAACATCACTATCAGCTAAGAATAAATCATCATATGCAGTTCCGTTTCCGTTTACATCATTTGTGTGGATAGAGTATCCTCCATTGAAAACTTTGTTAGAATAGGTAATACATTCTGTGTATTTTGCTTGTCCTATTAAAGTTTCTGCGTTCAAATATAATCTAGATAAAAGAGCTTGGGCAGCAGTTGCATCAACTCTACCATATTCGTTTCCTCTACTTGTTTTTAGTAAGCTTTCGATGGCTAATAATTCCGATTCAACAAAATTGAAAATAGCATCTCTATCACTTTGTTCTGGCAATTCTGTTTGAATTTCGGTTACCAAAGGTACGTTTGCGAACATATCCATAAGATTGTAATAAGCATAAGCTCTTAAGAATCTTGCTTCTGCTATAAAACTTTTTACTTCATCGTCAGCTGCTAAAGCTTCTGCATTTTTAATGAATGAATTTGCAAAAGAAACGGACTGTGCTAATCGGTAATACATACCTTCAACAAATCCATTACTTGAGGTCCAACTCATAGCATGTAAATCTGGCAATCCTGGGTTTCCCCATCCATTTACCGCATGGTCTGTTGTCAATTCTTGAAAGTTGTGCAACATTCTAGTGAATTGAGAAGAACCTTCATCAATACCATCAATATCTGGGTTTCCATCAGGACCTTTTTGTCCAGTTAAAGCAAAGGCACCGTATACTTTCGCCAAGGCTTTCTTCGCTTCTGCAGGGTTTGCAAAAACATCAATTTCTGTAAAACTATCTGGATCGATCGGTGTTTGATTAAGATCATCAAGACATGAAATAAGTAGCGTAGAAACAAATACACTAAGTATTGTAAATTTTATATATTTTATCATAATAGCTTAGTTTTGATTAAAAGTTAGCATTTAAACCTAACAAGAATGTTCTTGGTCTTGGGTAAAAATTGTTGTCAATTCCTCCTTGGATTTCCGGGTCTAATCCATCGTAATCTGTAATGATTAATACATTTTGTACTGAACCATAAAAGCGTAATCCAAGTTTTTCAAAAGATTGAAATTTAGGAAGCGTATACCCTAATGTAATATTATCAACTTTAAAGAAAGAAGCGTCCGTTACATAGTAGTCACTTAGTAGATTAGTGTCTGTGATAAATTGGAATCCAGAATTTAAATAATCAGAGCTTAAGTTGCTTAAGATGTCATTCTCAGTTGCTCTTGCTTCGTAGGACATTGCTGATGCCGTATTGTTATATGCATAGTTTCCAATACTTGCACGAGTAATGATATTTAAATCCCAGTTTTTATAATTCAAGTCTGTATTGAATCCCATTGTAACATCGGCATTTGGATCTTTATAGAAATAACGATCTAAATCTGTGATATTTCCATCTCCATTTCTATCCACATATACTCCTTCAATAGGTTTGTTGTTTTCATCATAAACTTGTTGGTATACATAATAAGAGAATGCAGGTTGTCCTTTTTCATGTCTTTGAACGGTATTACCTGTTCCTCCAGAAATCCCTCCTACGTTTTGAACGTCAGGCATTCTTGTGATTTCGTTGGAGTTATATGCAACGTTAAATCCTATTGTCCATTTGAAATTTTCATTTCTAATTGGTACAGCATTGATTACAAACTCAATACCTTTGTTCTCCATGTCACCTATATTGGCATCAATTTTATTACCAAAATTCGTAAATGGGTCAACTGTAGATGGAGCAATTAAATCTTTGGTGATTTTATTATAAACATCTAATGAACCATAAATTTTACCATTTAGAATACTGTAGTCAATACCTGCATTGAATGTACTACCAACTTCCCATCTTAAGTTTTCATTGATTGGTTCTGGTCTATAAGTCTGGTAAAATGAATCTCCAAACTGATAAGAAGCACCATTTGTACTTTTAGAATAACGTGTAAGGAATTGGTAATCTCCTAATCCATTTACGTTACCCACTTGTCCATATCCTAAACGAACTTTTAAATTGTCAACAACTTTAGATTCACTTAAAAACTCTTCATTAGTAACATTCCAAGCCAATGCAGCAGAAGGGAAGTAGCCCCATCTGTCATTAGGATTTAATTTAGAAGAAGCATCTGCTCTTAAAGTTGCAGTAAGTAAATATCTGTCTTTGTAGTTGTAGTTTGCTCTACCGAAAAATGATACCAATACATTTTGACTTTTATTGATTTCCGTTAAAGAAGTATTTTGAGTTTCATCCACAAAATATGCATCAGCTACAGATAGATCATCGAAAGAAAATTTCTGGTAAGAATATCCTCCCATAACCCCAAAAGAGTTGTCGTCGTTGATGTCTTTGTTGTAGTTTAAGTAAAAGTCAACTAAGTTGTTTGTTGCTTTGTTTGTGTACGTGTCTTTAGTTCCATTAAAATCAGAACTAGAAGCAGGCATAGAAGGGTCAACAATTGCATTACCTTTTCCTTCAGATGCATCAATACCTACATTTAAAACAGCTGATAATTCAGGTAAAAAGTGCATTTTGTAGTCTAACTTTGCATTTGCAATAAGTCTATTAACATCTGAATTATCATCTTTAAGATTGATCAAAGCCAAAGGGTTGGTAGGTGCTAAATTATATTTATTCCCTGTAGAAGGATTGATCCATGTTGAATATCCTGCGTATTTTGAGTTTTCATCATAAACAGCTTGTGTAGGGTCGTAACCTACAGCAGCTCCAATGGCATCTCTATTTCCAAAGTTGTTTTTAATAAAAGAAGCATTTGCATTAACTTGTACTTTTAGGTGGTCATCAAAGAATTTTGGCGTAAGTGTTAACTTAGCTGTTGTTCTTTTCATGTTATCTGTTTTTAGTACACCATTTGCATCTGTATACCCTGCAGAAAAACGGTAAGGAACAGCTTTTAAACTTCCTGATACACTAACGTTGTTTTCTGTGCTAATGGCCTCTTGGTAAATTTCTTCTTGCCAATCCGTATTTGCAGAACCTAATCTAGCTTTAGCTGCTGGTGATCCAATATTATTCACCAAATCAGTAAACTGACTCGTGCTTAATACAGATACTTTGTTCATAATTTTAGAAGAAGCAATGCTAGAATTAAATGTAACTTTCGTTTCTTGATCTAAATGTCCTTTTTTAGTGGTAATCATAATTACCCCATTGGCAGCTCTCGATCCAAAAATTGCAGTTGAAGATGCGTCTTTTAAAACAGTCATACTTAAAATGTCATTTGGGTTCACGGAATTCAAGATATTTCTTGATCCACCAACTCCACCATCATTCATAGGAACTCCATCAATTACTATTAATGGGTCATTTGATAATGATAGTGATCCTGTACCACGAATTCTAATAGATTGCCCATCTCCAGGAGCACCACCATTTGTTGTTACATTTACACCGGCTACCTTTCCTTGTATTAAAGAAGGGGCTGATACTACAGGACCTTTGTTAAAGTCTTTGACTCCTGCAACCGCTACAGATCCAGTAAGATCTTTTTTACGGGCAGTTCCATATCCTACGACAACCACTTCATCCAAAGCTTGTGAGTCGTCTTCTAATGATATATTTAAATTTTGATTTGGTAAAGCTGCTTGTTCTACAGTTTTAAAACCTACATAAGAGAATACTAGAACGATATCATCGCTGCTAGAAATTATTTCAAAATTTCCGTCAAAATCAGTAGAGGTACCTGTTGAGGTTCCCTTTATGATTACGCTTACCCCCGGAAGTCCTTCTCCTGAGGCTTGCTCCACTACCGTCCCTTTGAATACATTTTGTGCAAATGCACCAAAGCTCATTAGGCAGAGAATTCCAATTGATAATAAATGTTTTTTATTCATACAGATTGATTCTTTAATTAACGTTTAATTTGGTTTAGATTTTAACAATACTTTCACTCTTCACACTTCGAAACTATAATTAAATGGTTGTAATAAAAAAATCGAAAACCCACGAAAACGTTTTCGTGTTAATAACTTTTGTTACTCTAACGTTGTAGTGAACTGGATTTTAAATTACGCTTTTATTAAAATTAGGTTATTTTTTTGTTAAAATCATAAAATCAGCTAATTTTAATTGTATTGTAAGCAAATGTTAATAATAGGATTGGGTTTTTGAGTATCCTGCAGTTGAAGGTGAAAGATCAAAGCCAGATAAACCACCTATTTAGTTTTAAATAACTTATTTTTGTTTTGCAAAGAATGAGAACCACATAAACTACTGGAATCTAAATGAAACCAAAAATTACTCTTAAAGCCATTGCCAAGGAATTTGGTGTCTCTATATCAACTGTTTCAAAATCCTTAAAAAATAGTAACGAAATTAGTCTGGAAATGCGTGAGCGTATTCAAGCATTTGCCAATTACTATAATTATAGACCCAACAGTTTTGCTTTGAAATTAAGAAATCAAAAGACACTGGTTTTAGGTGTGGTGATTCCTGAAATAACACATCACTTTTTTTCTAAGGTAATTAGTGGGGTAGAACAGGCCGCAAATAAAAGAGGTTATAACGTAATGGTTTGTCTGTCTAATGAGTCTTATCAGAAAGAGGTAATGAATTTAGCAATGTTGGCAAATGGAAGTGTAGATGGACTTCTGGTATCTATTGCAAATGAAACTCAAAGCAAAGGTGATTTTAAACATTTTCAAGAACTTATTGATGAAGGTATTCCTTTTGTTCTTGTGGATAGAGTGGAAGATAAAATTCCTTGTGATAAGGTTGTTATTGATGATGTCAAAGGAGGCTACAACGCGACAAAACATCTTATTGAAAATGGATGTAAACGAATAGCGATGTTAACCACCCCGGATTATGTAAATGTTGCGTATCAAAGAAAAGAAGGTTATGAAAAAGCTTTAAAGGAATTTGATTTGCCTATGGATGAATCATTGATCTTTCGTGTGGATAAATCTAAAGATATACAGGGGCAAATTACTTCTTTTGTGAATCAGAAAGATTATCCAGATGCCATATTTGCTGTGAATGAAATTTATGCAGCAACCGCATTAAAAGCAATACAAAAACGTGGACTAAATGTACCTGATGATATTGCAGTGATTGGATTTACTGATGGTTTGATTTCGCACTACGCAACTCCTGCAATTACGACCATGGAACAGCATGGTTTTACGATGGGAGTAGAAGGGGCTAATTTGTTAATAAACCGATTGGAATCGGAAAAACAAAATCCTTTTGAAACCAAAGTGATCCCCACAACCTTGACAGTTAGGGAGTCTACAAATAGAAATAAAAAGTAATTTTTTGAGTTTTTTTTAATAAAAAAAAGAGCAATTAAACATAGAGTTTTACTAGAGAAAGAAAGCTAATTGCTGCATTTAAAACGAAAAGAAAAATAATTTACATTAAGTTTTATTTGGATATTAAAAATATTTAATTTTATCTTTGTAATCGAACATAGCGTTCATTTTTATCAATATTTCACTCTTCACACATTAAAATATAGATAAAGACGCTACTGTCCTTACTATATTTATATCACAAAATTTCACGTTTTC
>NZ_JAQWGB010000056.1 GCF_029238425.1 Flavicella sp. | reverse complement strand
GTCTAGAGTGTGTGTAGCCGCCTGAATAATCTTTTGGAATAGGGATTTCTATTCCTGCTAAAATTTCGGCATCAACTTCTTCTTTGACTTTCTGTAGTGAATTGTCAAAAATTGGAATATTTCCCAATTGATCACGGATATTTTTGACCCCCTCTTTTGTTAAAATTAATCTAGGATGTCCTGAAGGATCTATCTTAGTGTTTTTGGTTTTTTCCGGACCATTACAAGATATAATTACTAATAAAGAGAAGAGTATGACGTAGAGTTGCTTCATTGTAAATTGAGTTTAATTCAGTAATGGTTTTTACTTAAAAATTTGAATCGTCCACAATTGGTTATCCAAATTGGTTTACCAAAAGTAATATTAATTTTATTCTAAAGCAAATTATGTGTAATAATTAGATTTGAATAGATAGTTTTTATTCTATTTCGAATGGGGATTTAAATTATTTCTTTCTGAAACAAAATCATAGAATTTTAGTCATAATAAATTTGAATTCGTAAGTTTGCAATCCTTATTTGTTTTAGATGCTCTAAGTCAATTCATTTGAAGATTAGACATCGTAATGAGTGAGGGGGTTAAGTCTTTGTTTTTAAAGGGTTTGTGTTTGTTTTTGTAAAGAATGGATACAGTAAAGAATTAAAAAAACTCCTTATAAAAAAAGATAACAATAGTACTTTTGAAAACTTATAAATAAAAAGAACAAAAAATGGCAACAACATTATTTGACAAAGTTTGGGATTCACACGTAGTGCGTCAGGTAGAAGACGGACCGGATGTATTCTTTATCGATCGTCATTTTATCCATGAGGTAACTAGTCCAGTAGCGTTTATTGGATTGGAAAGTAGAGGGAACAGTGTGGTTTATCCAGCGCGTACATTCGCAGTTGCAGATCACAACACACCAACAATCAATCAACATTTACCGGTAGAAGATCCTTTATCTGCAAACCAGTTAGATACTTTAGGTAAAAATGCTGAAAAGTATGGGATT
This sequence comes from Flavicella sp., assembly GCF_029238425.1. Taxonomy (GTDB): domain Bacteria; phylum Bacteroidota; class Bacteroidia; order Flavobacteriales; family Flavobacteriaceae; genus Flavicella. The sequence continues at coordinate 30,250 of NZ_JAQWGB010000056.1, read as the reverse complement.
TCTCATTGGGGATTAGGTGATGTTAATAACGGTATTGTACACGTGGTAGGACCTGAAAACGGAATTACTTTGCCTGGTGCAACTATTGTTTGTGGAGATTCACATACATCTACTCATGGTGCCTTTGGAGCTATTGCTTTTGGTATTGGTACTTCTGAGGTTGAGATGGTATTGTCTACTCAGTGTATCATGCAGTCTAAGCCTAAAGCTATGCGTATCAACGTAAATGGTAAATTAGGATTGGGAGTAACTCCTAAAGATGTTGCTTTATATATTATTTCAAAACAAACTACTTCTGGTGCTACAGGGTATTTCGTAGAATATGCTGGAGATGTATTTGAAGATATGACTATTGAAGGTCGTATGACTGTGTGTAACCTAACAATTGAGATGGGTGCTCGTGGTGGTATGATTGCTCCAGATCAAAAAACATTTGATTATATAGCAGGTCGTTCTCAAGCTCCAAAAGGTGCTGATTGGGACAACGCAATGAAATATTGGGAAACTTTATCTACGGATGAAGGAGCTGAATTTGATATTGAGTTTAATTACGATGCAGCTGATATTGAGCCAATGATTACTTACGGTACAAATCCAGGGATGGGTATTGGAGTAACAAAAGATATTCCAAATGCAGAGAATGTTGAAGGTGGTGTTGAGACTTACAAAAAATCTTTAGGATACATGGACTTCAATGAAGGAGATTCTATGATCGGTAAAGAAATTGATTTTGTGTTCTTAGGATCATGTACAAACGGACGTATTGAAGATTTTAGAGCTTTTTGTTCTATCGTGGAAGGTCGTCAAAAAGCAGCTAATGTTACTGCTTGGTTGGTGCCAGGATCTCATAAAGTTGTAGATCAAATCAAAGAAGAAGGATTGGATAAGATTATTACAGACGCTGGTTTTGTTTTAAGAGAGCCAGGATGTTCAGCTTGTTTGGCAATGAATGATGATAAAATTCCTGCTGGAAAATTATCAGTTTCAACTTCTAACAGGAACTTTGAAGGTCGTCAAGGACCAGGATCAAGAACTTTATTAGCTTCTCCATTAGTAGCTGCAGCTTCTGCTGTTGAAGGTGTGGTTACAGATCCAAGAACAATCTTAAACGCTAACGCTTAAAAATAGAATACAATGGCTTACGATAAATTTGAAGTATTAACAAGTACAGCTTTTCCACTTCCTATTGAGAATGTGGATACAGATCAAATCATTCCTGCTCGTTTCTTAAAAGCAACTGAGCGTAAAGATTTTGATATTAATTTTTTCCGTGATTGGAGATTTGAAGCAGATGGAACTCCTAAAGCTGATTTTCCTTTAAACAAGGAAATACACGCAGGATCTCAGATCTTAGTAGGAGGTAGAAACTTCGGTTCTGGTTCTTCTAGAGAGCATGCAGCATGGTCTGTATATGATTTCGGACTAAGATGTGTAATTTCTTCTGAATTTGCAGATATCTTTAAAAATAACTGTTTGAATGTTGGTGTATTGCCTGTTCAAGTTTCAGCTGAATTTGCAGATTCATTATTTGCAGCAATCGAAGCAGATCCTAAAGCAGAAATTACAGTTGATTTACCAAACCAAACAGTGACTTTAGTTGCTACTGGAGCGTCTGAATCTTTTGATATCAACGGTTATAAAAAAGGAAATATGTTGAATGGTTTTGATGATATCGATTATTTAAAAAATATCGAAGGAGAAATTACAGCATTTGCAGGAACTCGTCCTTTCTAAAAAGGAATAGGTTTTCTAAAATAATAAAAAAGCGTTTCAACTAAATGGTTGAGCGCTTTTTATGGTATTAAAAAATACGGTATTTTGCCTGTTTTTTGAAGGAAAAAGTAGAGAATGGAAAGAAGAAAAATTGAAATTATGGATACCACACTTCGAGATGGTGAACAAACCTCTGGAGTGTCATTTTCTGTTTCTGAAAAATTAACCATAGCAAAATTATTGCTTGAGGAGTTAAAAGTAGATCGTATTGAAATTGCCTCTGCTCGTGTTTCAAAAGGTGAGTTAGAAGCTGTGCAAGAAATTTCTAAATGGGCTTCTGAAAATAATTGTTTGAATAAGGTTGAGGTGTTGACTTTTGTTGATGGAGGGAAATCCATTGAATGGATGTTAGAATCTGGATCTAAAGTTCAGAATTTGTTGACAAAGGGTTCTATGAATCACTTGACGCATCAGCTGAAGAAAACCCCAGAGCAACACTTTTCTGATATTGAGTCTACTATTAATTTAGCGGCTTCTCACGGTATACAAACTAATGTGTATTTAGAGGATTGGAGTAATGGAATGCGTAATTCTAAGGAGTATGTTTTTGAATTTTTAACTTTCCTAGCTTCTCAAAATATTGAACGTGTTTTATTACCAGATACATTAGGAGTTTTAACACCTAAGGAATCTTATTCTTTTGTAAAGGAGTTAAGAGATACGTATCCAAATTTGCATTTCGATTTTCATGCACATAATGACTATGACTTGAGTGTAGCCAATGTAATGGAAGCAATTGATGCCGGTGCAAATGGATTGCATTTGACGGTGAATGGAATGGGTGAGAGAGCGGGTAATGCTCCTTTAGCTTCTGTAGTAGCTGTAGTTAATGATTTTATGCCTGAGATTGAAATTGCAGTCAACGAGTCCTCTTTGAATAAAGTGAGTAAGTTGGTTGAAAACTTTTCTGGGTTTAGAATTCCAGTGAGTAAACCAGTAGTAGGAGCAAATGTATTTACTCAAACTGCGGGAATTCATGCAGATGGTGATAATAAAAAGAACCTGTATTTTAACGATTTACTTCCAGAGCGTTTTGGTAGAAAACGTAAATACGCTTTGGGGAAAACTTCTGGTAAAGCCAATATTCAGAAAAACTTACAAGATTTAGGTTTACAGTTGAATGATGATGACTTGAAAAAAGTGACGCAAAGAATCATTGAATTGGGAGATAAAAAAGAATTGGTAACTCAAGAAGACTTGCCCTATATTATTTCTGATGTTTTAGATAGTAGTTCTAGAGAAGAAAATGTTGTGGTAGAGGGGTATGTATTAACACACGCAAAAGGATTGAAACCATCAACTACGGTGTCGCTTAGAATCAATGGAAAGTTGTTCGAAGCAAATGCGAGTGGAGATGGACAGTTTGATGCCTTTATGAATGCTTTGAGAAAGGTTTATGCTGAGCATACAGATAAAACAATTCCTACGTTAACCGATTATGCCGTGAGAATACCTCCAGGATCAAATTCTGATGCTCTTTGTGAGACGATCATCACCTGGAAAAATGGTAAAAAAGAATTTATCACACGTGGTTTGGATGTGGACCAAACTGTATCTGCTATCAAGTCCACGCAAAAAATGTTGAACATTCTTGAAATGTCATAAAAATATAAAACGATTTAGTGCTGGTCACTAAGAAAACAATTTAAATAATAATAAAATGAAATTAAACATTGCCCTTTTAGCCGGAGACGGTATCGGACCTGAAGTAATTGATCAGGCAGTAAAAGTATCAGATGCTGTAGCAAGTAAATTCGGACATGAAATTACTTGGAAGCCAGCTTTAACTGGAGCAGCTGCTATTGATGCAGTTGGAGAACCTTATCCAGATGAAACGCATGAGATTTGTAAATCTTCTGATGCTGTGTTATTCGGTGCTATTGGTCACCCTCGTTTTGATAATGATCCATCTGCAAAGGTGCGTCCAGAGCAAGGTTTGTTGAAAATGCGTAAAGCATTAGGGTTGTTCGCAAATGTACGTCCAACTTTTACATTCCCATCTTTATTAGATAAATCTCCATTGAAACAAGAGCGTATTGAAGGAACTGATTTGGTTTTCTTACGTGAATTGACTGGAGGAATTTATTTTGGAGAAAAAGGAAGAAGAGACGGAGGAGATACTGCTTTTGATAACTGTGTATACACAAAAGAAGAAGTGACTCGTTTGGCTAGAAAAGGTTTTGAATTGGCAATGACACGTTCTAAGAAATTATGTTGTGTTGATAAAGCAAACGTATTAGAAACATCTCGTTTATGGAGAGAAACTGTTCAAGGTTTGGAAGCTGATTACCCAGAGGTAGAAGTTGCTTATGAGTTTGTAGATGCAGTTGCAATGCGCTTGGTGCAATGGCCAAATTCTTATGATGTATTGATTACAGAAAACTTGTTTGGAGATATCTTAACAGATGAGGCTTCGGTAATTTCTGGATCTATGGGATTGATGCCATCTGCTTCTATGGGAGCTGATATAGCTTTGTTTGAGCCTATTCACGGTTCTTACCCACAAGCAACAGGATTGAATATAGCAAATCCAATGGCAACTGTTTTATCTGCTGCAATGATGTTTGAAAACTTTGGTTTGCAAGAGGAAGGAAAAGCGATTAGAGATGCAGTAAACAAGGCATTATCTGAAGGAATTGTAACGGAAGATTTAGCAAACGGTGAGAAAGCTTACGGAACTATTGAAGTAGGAGATTTCTTAGCTAAAAGTATCTAAACAAAAATAAATTTAAAAAGGGGGATGTTGAAAAACATCCCCCTTTTTGTTTTTAGAATAATATCTTTGCAGTATGAAAGACGGAAAAATGTTACACTTAGAGTTGCCAACGGATCCTAGGTGGGTAAATATAGTAGAAACAAATATTGATGAAATTCTAACAGACCATGCTTGGTGTGAACAGAAAGCAGCTACCAATGCCATTACCATCATAACCTTTAATCCGAATTTATCAGATTTAGTTTCTGATATGTTGGAGCTGGCTAAAGAAGAAATTGAGCATTTTGAAATGGTTCATGAAATCATCAAAAAACGTGGAGGAGTTTTAGGTAGAGAGCGCAAGGATCCGTACGTGAGGGAGTTGTATCAGTTTATGAAAAAAGGTGGTACACGTGAGGATGCATTGGTTGATAGACTCTTGTTTTCAGCTTTGATTGAAGCAAGAAGTTGTGAACGTTTTAGAGTACTCTCAGAAAACATCAAGGATAAAGAATTATCTGTGTTCTATAGAGAGCTCATGATAAGTGAAGCTGGGCATTATACTACATTCATTGGGTATGCAAGAAAATATGGAGGTAGAACAGATGTAGATAAAAGATGGAAGGAATGGTTGGCTTTTGAAAATAAAATTATTTCAAAGTACGGAAAGAATGAAACTATCCATGGTTAATGATTTATTAGATTTAGATATAAAAAAAGCTCCTTCAAACGAAGGAGCTTTTTTTATGTTATTAAGAATTTTAAATTCTTAGTTTTTTTCTTCTAACAATTCTAAGAACTGATCCAATTTAGGTTGGATGATAATTTTAGTTCTTCTGTTTTTAGATCTGTTTGCAGCAGAATTATTCTCTACTAATGGAGCATAGCTACTTCTACCAGCTGCGATCAATCTCTCAGGAGCAACTTTGTAATTTTTCTGTAATGTTCTTACTACAGATGTAGCACGCTTTACAGATAAATCCCAGTTGTCTTCTAAAACTTCAGTGTTGATAGTTCTTGAATCTGTATGTCCTTCAACCATTACGTCCATTTCTGGTCTTTCGTTGATTACGTCAGCAACTTTTTGTAAAACTTTCTTAGCTCTGTTAGATACAGTGTAAGATCCAGAGTTGAATAATAATTTATCGTTGATAGAGATGTAAACAACAGTTTTCTCGATATTAACTTGAATATCCTCGTCGTTTAATCCATCGTCTAAAACTTTCTTTAAGTTGAAAGCAACAGCTAAGTTGATAGAATCTCTTTTAGAGTTTGCGTTTTGGATGTGCTTGATGTATTCATCTTTTTTCCCCAATTGCTCTAAAGTTTCTTTTACGTTTTCTGAAGCAGACTTCGAAATAACCGTTAAGTTATCTACAAATTCCAACGTTTTTTCGTTTCCTTTTAATAAGTAGTCGATTTTATCTTCTAAAGCAGCATTTTTTGCTTGCTCTTTTTCTAATTCACTAGAAGAAGCGTTTAAATCAGTTTTAGCAGTTGCTAATTCTTGGTTTGTATCATTGTTTGCGTTTTGCAAGTCAGTGTATTTTTTCTTAGAAACACAAGAAGACAATAATAATACGCAGATTGTAGATAATGCTATAAGTTTTTTCATGGTTTTGAGTAAAATGATTTAATTTGTGCAAATATATTAAAATATCTAAATAAAAGAACTTAAAAGTTCAATATTCAAAGATATAATTAATTGATTTACACAAGATGATGAAATTTAAAATGTTAATAAACGGTTTGTTAATCCTAATGATTTGTAGTTCATGTTCAAAAATCAAGCCAAACGAGTATAAATTAGAAGGAAATGTTTTTGGAACTAGTTTTCATATCACTTATTTATCTGAAGTTAACGAAAATTATTCAATTCAAATTGATAGTCTGTTTAAAGTTGTAAATAAATCTTTGTCTACTTATGATGCATTATCAGATATTTCACGAATAAATGCAGGTGAAGAGGAGGTGGAAATAGACGCTTATTTTAAAGAAGTTTTTTTAAAAGCAAAAAGGATTTATTCAGAAACTAATGGGGTTTTTGATCCTACTATTGGGGTTTTGGTGAATGCATGGGGATTTGGTCCGGAAAAAACAATTGGGAATCTAAATGAAGATCGCATAAAGGAGCTGTTAGAATTAGTTGGATATGATAAGGTGACGTTAACGGATTGCTGTGTTCTCAAAGAAGATCCAAAAATTTATTTAGATTTTAATGCCATTGCAAAAGGATATGGAATAGACGTTGTTGCTAGGTTTCTAGAGCAAAAAGAGATATCTAATTATATGGTAGAAATTGGAGGAGAGGTACGTACAAGAGGTAAAAATGCTACCGGTGCCTATTGGAGAATTGGAATTGAAAAACCTAATTTCGATGGTACTCGATCTTTGCAGCAAATAGTCTCCTTAAAAAATGAATCTATGGCAACTTCAGGGAATTACAGAAAATTTAAGATAGATTCACTTACAGGTGAAAAATATGTGCATACAATCGACACTAATACGGGTTATACTGCAAAACGTGATTTGTTAAGTGCTTCTGTGATTTCTTCGTTAGATTGTGCTGATGTTGATGGTTATGCTACGGCATTTATGGCAATGGGGTTTGCCGCTACGAAAGAATTTGTTGATCATCATCCTGAATTGAAAGTATTTCTTATTTATGTAGATGAAAACGGTGAGACACAAGAGTTTTCAAATTTCCCTTTATAAATGCTGCTTTTGTCGTACTAATATTTTTAGTAAATTAGACGCTATATATTTTATTCATACACTTTTACTTAACAGCAATATGCACAAGTTTTTTCTCATCCTTTTTTTTATTTCTTTTCAATTCTACGGTCAATCAAGTTCAGAGATTGCTGAGATCTATCTTGTGAAATCAGAAGAACAATTGCAACAAAAAGAATTGACAAAGGCTCTGGTGTATTTTGATAAAGCTAAAAATTTATTAGGCAATGAGTCTACCGCTAAAATGGAAGAAATTGGAACGATGATTTATTTTCAGCTCGAAAATTATCCGGTGGCAAAAGAACATGCAAAAAAATATTTTGATCTAACTACAGAAAAAGGAACCGAGCGTTATAATGAGGTTCTTTATTTATATGTAGATATTGAAGAAAAAATTGAAGCTGAAAATAAAATAAAGGCGGAATTGCTTGCCGCTGAATTATTACGTAAAAAAGAAGCACATAGAATTGATTCATTGACAACGGTATGGTATGCTAAATTTTCAGAATTGTCTGTTATAGCTGATACAATTTATTCATTTGATAAAAATGGTGTAGCGGTTTTTAAAAATGACAAGGGCTTTTATGGCGTGATAAATGATCTTGGGTCGGTGTTGGTAAATCCAGGAACGTATGCTGATTTTTATCATTATGATGGCAAAGTTGTGCTGATGGAAGGAGCTAAGGGACAATCTTCGAAAGTAACAGTTTATAAAACAAACACAAAAGAAGAGACCCCATTGCCTCAAGTTTCTAATTTTAATGTCTTGTCTACAAATTATGGAAAGGTAATGCTGCCAAGAGAAAATAATTTAATAGTTACTTATCCAAATAATTCTAAAAAAGTTTTGGTTTATGATATCGATGCAAAGGGTTATAAAAGCAATTCTAAATTGATCACATATTATGAGTATTGGAAAGATCATAATGTGATTAAAAAATTCAACAAAGAAAATCAAATTAAGATCGATAAGGAATATTTAAACTTTGGAGGTGATTTAGGTGGTTTTAGTGTTTTTTATAATGAAGATGACTCTTTGTTCGGGTTTATTTCTCTAGGAGGAAATATTGTTTCTTCAGGTCAATATCAATATTTAGGAACTTTAAGTAATGGGGCTTTAGAAGCAATCTCTACTGAGGGTACTTCGATTTGGTTAAATCAGCAAGGAAGAACTATTCAAAAACCAATTGATAAAAATGGTATTTATAAAGGAACAACAGTTCTTATAAAAACAGATTCTAAATATCAATTTGTGAATGAGAAAAATGAAATTATCAAAGACGGAGCGTCTTTGGTTAGTTTGGATGAGTTTTTAAAGATGCACTAGGGCTTTGTGCAAACAGGTAAAATTTCAGAAGGAGATAATCTAAATTTTTCAATTTCTTCTGGAGTTGCAATATCAGAAGATTTGATTTCATTTACCTCGAAACCTATATTTCTCAGTTTGTTAAAATAATCTTTTCCATAAATTCTTACATGGTCATACTGTCCAAAGTGAATTTTTCTATCCGCAGGATCCGTAATAGAAAAGTCTTCGTATGTTTCTTCTCTATCTAATTCTTGAGGTATTTGAAAGATACCCATTCCTCCAGGTTTTAATACCCTCAATAACTCCTGCATGGCTTTTTTATCATCTTCTATATGTTCTAATACATGATTGCAAAAAATGATATCATAACTATTAGATTCAAAAGGGAGGTTGCAAATATCTGCTTTCACATCTGCCAAAGGAGAAAACAAATCTGTAGTAAGGTAATCTAGGTTTTCTTGTTTTCTAAATAGTTTATAAAAACATTGCTCTGGTGCAACATGTAATACCTTTTTCGGTTCCGAAAAGAACGTTGTGCTTTTTAAGTACAACCATAACAATCGATGTCTTTCTAGAGATAAGGTTCCGGGCGCCAATACGTTCTCTCTTTGTACTCCATATCCATAAGGTAAAAACTTTCTAAACGACTTACCATCTATAGGATCTGTATACGTATCACCCCTAAGATAAAAACTGACAAAAGGCTGTGCCAAATAACTCATTTTAATCAAAAATGGTCTGGGTATAATGTTTAAAGCAAGTTTAAAAAGAGACATTCAGTAAAATCTTATAGCACAAGAGGTACACTTCTGAATTCGTCTTCGGCATCCGTTTGAATTCCTAAAGCTGCATCAATGTATTTAAAAGTAGATAGTAATTCTGGTTTTCCATTTACAATGGCAACATCATGTTCAAAATGAGCAGAAGGTTTTCCGTCTTTGGTTAAAATGGTCCAACCATCATTCAATTGATTGATGCTTTTAGTTCCCATGTTGATCATAGGTTCGATGGCAACTACCATTCCTTCGGTGAATTTTTTTCCACGTCCTCGTTTTCCATAGTTCGGCATTTCAGGATCTTCGTGCATAACACGTCCTAGTCCATGACCTACTAATTCTCTTACCACACCATAACCACGATCTTCAGTATATTTCTGAATAGCATAGCCAACATCACCAACACGATTTCCAGCTTTAAACTGTCCCACGCCTTCGTATAGACTCTGCTTGGTTACTTCCAATAATTTTTTCGTTTCAGGGTCAATTTCACCTACCTCAAAAGTGTAAGCGTGATCTCCATAAAAACCATTTTTTAAAGCACCGCAATCAATGGAGATAATATCACCTTCCACCAGTGCGTCTTTGTTAGGGATACCGTGTACAACTTGTGCATTCGGACTCATACAAAGGGTGTTGGGAAAATCATATAATCCTAAAAATCCAGGTTCCGCTCCATGATCTCTAATAAAAGCTTCAGCTAAGGTGTCTAACTGTAAAGTACTAACGCCAGGTTTAACTTCTGCAGCAAGCATTCCTAAAGTTTTAGATACAATTAGTGCACTTTCGCGCATCAATTCAATTTCTTCTAAAGTTTTAATAGTAATCATAAAAGCTATGTTTTTCTGAGCGCAAAGTTACTTTAAATAAAATATTTTTAAATAGAAAATTAAAAATTATTACTATGGTAGTTGATGGTCTATTTTTTTAAAAAGGAGAAAAAGCCTTTGTTTTTCTTTTGAGGTGTATTTGCCTCTCCAAAAAATAGCTGATGTACCTGTCCCCATCCGATAAATCCACCAATATTTCTATCATCAATAAACATATCTGCATATATTTTAGGTGAGGTGCTACCATCTTGAATTTCTTCCGGATAGTTTTTGTTAATCGCGTAGAAATCAATTCCGTTTGCTTTACAGAATTCAACAGCTTCCTCTAATTTTTTTCCATGTCTCACGGTCCATAAAATCAAACGATGTCCGGCTTTTTGAAGTTCTTTCATTGTTGAAAAGGCAAATATTTGTTCTTTTCCAATTTTAGGATAGTCGTCTTCAACGATTGTTCCATCAAAATCCACTGCAATGATGATGTGTTTGTGAAGTGCCATAGGGTTGGGGATTAAAGTTATAGCAAAATACAATTTTTACAGTTCAAAACCTAGTTGAAAAGCTGTCTAGTTGTCTAGTTTGAGTAGTTAATTGTCTAGGGAGTAGTTAAATAGTGTGGTTGTTTTACATAAATTACTAGACTTGATATTCACATATAAGCTTTTGGTTTTGAATGGTTTTGTGCTTAGTGTACTTTAGTTTCAGTATAAACCATAAACTTAAATTTAAATTATGAAAAAAATTACATTAATTGCGGTATTTCTATTAAGTGCTATTACCTATGCACAAATTGTTCCTCCCACATTTTCATGGTCAAATAAATCTGATTATTTGATTGACGGAGAATATGTTTTTAAACCAGGGGACGTTATTAATTATACTATTGATTATACTTTAGGTTCTACAGATGGCGTTGCAGATACGAAATGGTTTGCTTTGTTTTCTTTCCAAAGTAAAGCATATGATGCTGCTGCAGATGCTGCTACTGGAAATGATTGGGTTACCGTTGATGGGGCCGGACCTTCTTATGCGGACCCTTCTGGGTCGATAACGATTCCTGCTTTACAAGATTTATCTTCAGCTGAAACAAAATCTTATAGAATTTTGGTTTACCTAGCTTATTATAAAGGAGGAGATACAAGTATGCAAGTTTTTGGGGGTGCAGGAGCAAGTGATAATCAACTGATCTCCATCAAATCTCAGGCAGAAGTAGATCTGTTAAGTATAGAAGATTTTGAAAATTCACCTTCTATTGGGGCATATCCAAATCCGACCAACGGAGTAGTGAATTTTGGACAAGAAAGTGAGGTTTATGCTGTTTTTGATGTGACCGGTAGATTGGTTTCATCTCAAAAAGGAGGAAAATCTATTGATTTAACTACTTTGCAATCGGGGATCTATTCAGTAAAAACAGATTTTGGAATTATTCAAGTGATAAAAAACTAAGTATAAAACGGAATTCAAAAAAAATAAAAGCCTATGAAAAATTTCTTATAGGCTTTTTTGTGTCAAAGAATTTTAGAGTTTGGTTTCAAAGGAAACTTCTCTTGCTATTGTCAGATTTATAAACCTTAGACAAATTTTATTCCAACAAACATTAGTTATTGCTCTGTGAGTTGATAATAATTTTTTTAATCACGCTCGTGTTTTCTACAGAGATTTTTAGATAGTAAACGCCATTGGGTAAGCTTGATATATCTTGAGTTTTTAGATTTTCTTTTTGGAAAACAAGTATTCCCATACTATTTAATAATTCTAATTGGTAATTCTCTTGGTTGGTGTTTATTGGAGTTAAAATTTCAAATGAGCGAGTTACGACCGTTGGATACACCTTTATGCCATTCACAAAATTTATTTTTTGAGCCGACAGAGATGGGTTTGCTGAACAGCTTGTATCAGCAGAAGAGGCTGGACAAACATTGGCCGGTCCTATTAAGAAGGACTCGTCTACATGAGCCCCATTAAAACATCTTGGAATATATGGCCAGCTATCCGTTAATACATAATAATAAGTTCCTTGAGGATAATCCGGTGTAACACCATATCTACCATTGCATTCATCCAAATCAGTATTGGCCTGTATAAACTCATAATCTTCAATATACAACCCGTCGTCACCATTCTCATCATTTGGTTCATCATCATAGGCTCCGCCTGGTGCTGAGAAACTATCTCCTGGTCGATTTCCAGATTTTAATTGCCATCCAGAGTCAAAAGCTATAATAGCGCTGTTACTGTCGTTGGCATCAGTGTATGCATATTTATAATATACCGGAAATCCATCAGCAGCATATCCCACGATAGGAGAAAAGGAAGTACCGTCGATTCCTAAATTGACTCCATTCGTTTTCGTGAAATAGTCTATAGAAATAGAATGGTAGTGGTATTCTCCTTTTGCATTTAAATGTGCTCCTTGAGAATTCATTCCAAAGGCTTTGACTGCCTCAATATTCCAGTCGTAATTATATTCTCCAGTTGCAACACCGGTATCTGAATCTAAAATTTCAAAATACTCGGTGGAACTTGGAGCATAAAGAACTCCGTTCTCAGCGACTCCAAATTTATATGATCCGGAAGTGCTGCAGCCTTGGGCTTCATCGTCTCCATATAATTGGGTTGTACTCGCTCCTTGAGTTGGATAGGCACACATGGCCCATGTATCGTCTTGACCCAATACACTAAAGTTTCCATTTAAGCCTCCAGCGGCATGGTTTGGTATGGAGTTGGCATACACGTATTTTACATTGCCTATAATTTCAGTACATACCGCATTGTCCGATTCTTCAGCAAATATGGCCGCCGAATCGCACTGAGAATATGTCCAGTTATTTATAAGTAAAATTGAAGAAATAATAAGGTGTAGTGGTTTCATTAGTAGATTGCTTTTAGGGTTTTACGATCAGCTTTTAGTTTAAAAAGGCGCTTTTTATTTTGCAAATAGAGCCAAAAGTCGAAAGAATTAAAATGCTCATTTGTAAAATCAAGTCCTTTGTTTTTTATTGTTAACGAAGTTATATCTTGGTGGTTTGTTGTTTTAAATTTTAGTGTCACAAATCTAAGTTCTGAAATCGTTGTATCGTATTTTAGATCAGCTACTTTATCATTAATGGTGATGCCAATATTTTCATGGATAATGTTTTTCAGTACTAATAAATCTTTTACATCATCCTTATAGTCTTTTAAAGATTCATGAAATTGAGGAATATTTTCTTTTGGGAACACAAAGCTATATTCAATAGCATCCTCTGTTTCTTTGATGGTGCAGATTCCAATACTTTGGACATGCATGGTTGCGGAACAAAATATTAGCGAAAGGATTAGTAGTAGGATTTTTTTCATTCTAATAGGTTTTATTATAAAACAAGATACAAATAGAAAACCCTATAATCAGGATTCAATTTTGTTTTTTTAACCTAAAAAAACCCAATGTATTACACATTGGGTTTTCCATAAGATATTTAGTTTTTTTTATAATAAAGAACTACAAGTCATTTCTTCTGGCTGTTCTACGCCCATCATATCTAAGATAGTTGGAGCAACATCTCCTAAAACACCATCTTTGATAGATTTTAATTCTTTGTCTATTAAAATCATTGGGACTGGGTTGGTAGTATGCGCTGTATGAGGACTTCCATCAGGATTCATCATTGTTTCACAGTTACCATGATCAGCTATAAGTAAGGTTGAATAACCGTTAGCTAAACCTGTTTCAATCACAGCTTGTGCACATTCATCTACTGCTTCACATGCTTTGATTGCTGCATCCATCATTCCAGTATGTCCAACCATATCACCGTTGGCAAAATTCAAACATACAAAATCTGCTTCTCCTTTTTCTAGATCTTCACAAAGAGCATCTTTTAATTCATAGGCGCTCATTTCTGGTTGTAAATCATAAGTCGCAACTTTTGGAGAGTTTCTTAAGATTCTAGATTCACCCTCAAATGGAGCTTCTTGTCCACCAGAGAAAAAGAAAGTAACGTGTGGGTACTTTTCAGTCTCAGCAATACGAATCTGTTTTTTACCCGCCGCAGATAAAACTTCACCGATTGTGTTTTTGATATTGTCAGTGTTATAAATTACATTGATTCCTTCAAAACTTTCATCGTATAAAGTAATCGTTGTGTAGTACAAGTCTAATTTTTTCATTCCAAAATCAGGGAAGTCATTTTGAGACAATGCATTTGTCAATTCTCTACCTCTGTCAGTTCTATAGTTAAAGAATAAGACAACATCTCCTTCTTTAATTTGTGTTTTTGGAGTACCATCTTCGTTTGTTACAACGATTGGTTTGTGGAATTCATCTGTAATTCCTGCTTCATAGTTTTCATTGATTGCGCCAATGATATCTGTTGTTTTCTTTCCTTCAGCATGAACCAATCCGTCATAAGCTTCCTTAACTCTTTCCCAACGATTGTCTCTATCCATGGCGTAATAACGACCTGTAACAGTTGCTATCTCTCCTGTTGAAACATTCATGTGTTCCTGAACTTCATTTAAGAAATAAGGAGCAGATTTTGGATCGCAATCACGTCCATCTGTAAAGGCATGTAAAAATACATTCTCAACTTCGTTTTCTTTTGCAACATCTAAAATTCCTTTTAAATGATTGATGTGTGCGTGTATACCACCATTAGAAACAAGTCCTAATAAATGAACATTTTTATTATTTTCTTTAGCATAGTTTAAAGTATCCAAAAGCACCTTTTCCTTTCCTAAAGTTTTTTCTTTAACCGCTTTGTTAATTCGAGCTAGGTTTTGGTATACAATTCTACCAGCTCCAAGATTCATGTGCCCTACCTCAGAATTTCCCATTTGGCCTTCTGGCAATCCAACATGTTCACCATCTGTACGTAAAGTAGCATTTGGAAATTTGTTATATAGACCGTCTATATATGAAGTTTTCGCATTAAAAACAGCAGAGACTTTAGGGTCTTGTGTAACACCCCAACCGTCTAATATCATCAAGATTACTTTCTTATCCATGTTGTAAAAATTTAATTGCCCAAAGATAAAAATGATTTATGAATAATATTTGAATAGCAGTAAATATTAACGAATTCGTTTGAGTTTGTTAGATAAATTAATAATCGGTGCTAAGATTTAAACTAAATTTATAGCTTATTTATTTTCTTATTTATTAATTTTGTTATTGAACAAACTAAAATAAAAAAAATGGCAAATTTTGATAATGAAAAAATTCAAGAATACTTGAAAAATGGAGCAGTTGTATTAGATGTAAGAACTGATGCTGAATATGCGGAAGGGCATGTAGCTGGATCTGAGCATATTGTACTCGATAGAATACCAGGAAATATTTCTACAGTTAAAGATTTAGGAAAACAAGTGATCGCTGTGTGTAGAAGCGGAGCTAGAAGTGGTCAGGCTACTGATTTTCTAAAACAACATGGTATTGACATTATCAATGGTGGACCATGGGAAAATGTAGATCAATACATGTAAAAAATATAGAGACTATAAAAAAAGCGACTAAATATCTTAGTCGCTTTTTTTATACTTCAAAGTCAGGTCTATTGTGCAATTTTATTTTTTCCATAACGTAAAATATAGAACCGATCATGGCACCAGTAAAGGTTCCCATATTAATTGGGTCAAAATGATGGCCTGTAATTAAAAATTTTGCATAAAAAACGACAATTCCAATAACCAAACACCCCATAAATAAATTAAATGGCTTTAGATGTAGGTTAGCAAAACTCCCACAAAATAGACCAACTAATAAGGTGCTGAGCGTAATTTTTGTATAGATTACTTTCTCAAAAGTATAATCATTAACAAAATAGCTGCTTATCAACATTCCAAGCAGAGCTCCAATGATAATTCCAATACTAATCTTTTTCATTTTTTTGTATATAAGTAAATATACTAAAAAATTATATGAGATTTTTTATTTAAGAAGACTAAAAAGAAATATTGAAATTATTTTTCAATTCCAAAATCCTCTTTTCCAGCTTGTTTCTGAATTTTTTATGTTGTTCTGATGAGGGATTGAATGGCTTGTGTGCTAAACTTTTTTGAATATTATCTATGGTTTCTTGAAGTTTTTCTGTCTCATTTGCTATCCATGTTTTTTTGAAATTTTCCCATATGTAATCCACAGCTAATTGATTTGGATGTAACATATCCTCTTTGTAAAATCTATAATCCCTAAGATCGTCCATCATAATTTCATAAGCAGGAAAATAAGACGTGTTTGTGTCAAGAGAATTGTGAATTGCAGCAATCAAGTGTGATTTGCTCAAGGTGTTTTCTATCATTCCATCTTTTAGATGTCTGACAGGGCTAACTGTAAAAATAATATGAACATCACTATTGAAATTATAAATTGTGTCTTTAATATTCTTTATGCTTTTTTCAATTTCTGTGACGGAAAGTAGTTTTTTGGAAAATTCTCTTTGAGGAATTTTATGGCAGTTAGCTACTATTTCTTTTGTCTCATTTGATTGATACACCCATGAAGTACCTAGAGTAATAATGATATGTGAAGCAGACCTTAGTTTTTTTTGAGTAGTAGTAATTGTTGTGTTGATCTTGTTTAGAACTTCATTTTTTTCACTTCTAGAAAAATCAGAATGGTGGTTGAAACTATGCCACAAATCATTATGAGAAATCAAATCCTTGTCAGCATATTTTTTCCCTTCAATGCATTCAGAAATAGCTTTTTCAATTGCTACTGGATTGAATAAAATACCATAAGGATTGGTTGTAGATTGAAATTTAAAATAGTCAAATTTCGCTCCAATATTTTCAGAGAAACAAGATCCAAATAAAATTATTTCAGAGTTATAATTTATAGATCTTAACTCCTTGTTTATTTTGTATTGCGTTCTGAAAATAGAATTTTCCATAGGATTAAAGATTTAATGAAACGACCAAACCTTCATTGTTACGAACATTAAATACCGTTCCATCTTCAAAAATTAAATACTGACCTTTGACTCCTTTTAAAACACCTTCATAAGAATCGGCTTTGATAATATTTAAGCTTTTTATTTTAGTTGGATATTGGTTTACAGGATAATTTAAATCAAGTATATTTTCTGATGCATCTAAAATATAGGGATGCACTTCTTCAGGTAAATATTGAACTAGTTCCTCTTTTTTTAAATTTAAGTCTCCGTCAAAAATATCATTCTTTAACATCTTTTGCCAGCTTGTTTTATCGCTTACATAGGCTTTCAAGGCAACCTCCGCAATACCAGCTAAATATCTATTTGGAACTTCTAAAATAGACAAGGCCTTACTAGCTCCTTGGTCTATCCAACGGGTGGGTACTTGTGTTTTTCTTGTCACACCTACTTTAATTTCACTGGATAGTGCTAGGTAAACAATATGCGGTTTTAGTTGTACCGCTTTCTCATATTCTAAATCTCTATCTTCTATTCCTAAATGCGCTTTACTTAATTCTGGTTTCATGATCCAGTCCCCGGCAGACGGTTGTTCATAAAAACAATCATAGCAAAAACCTTGTCGAAATATTTTTTTTTGTTTTCCACAACTCAAACATTGATAGTTTTCAAATTGAATCTCTACTTTTCTGTCTAGGAGCTGGTTAATATTTAAAAAATCATCTCCCATTTCTAAATAATATTCTATGGTGTCAGAATATTCAGTATTCATTTTTTTTAAAACTCCTTGGTATTTCATTTGTGGAATGTTGTTGATGTGAAATTTATTTTAGTGTTTGTACTTTAAAAAAAAACACTAAATTTAACTTGATAAAGATAGGTATGTATTTTAAATCTTGAAAATTTAAAATCTGTAATTCCTTATTTTCTGAGGATTTCTATAGTCCAATGAAATAGAATTAATTGTGAAAAAAATCAGAGTTTAGATACTTTAATTGTTATGAAATTTTTATTTGTTAGCTCCATTCTGTCTTGGTTTTTAAAGAAAAGAAAACATCAATTGGACCTTTTTGTGAAGTATCCTGTTGAAGTTCAAAATGAACTTTTATTAAATTTATTAAAAACTGCTAGAAACACAGAAGTTGGAAAAAGTCATGGTTTTCGAAAAATTTCTTCCTACGATGAGTTTTCTAGCCTTGTGCCTATTCAAAAATACGAGAGTATTGAGAGTATGCTTGAAAGAACTAGAAGAGGTGAACAAAATATTTTTTGGCCTTCTCAAATCAAATGGTTTGCCAAATCGAGTGGAACTACCACTGCAAACAGCAAATACATTCCGGTGAGTGATGAAGCGATAGAGTATTGTCATATGAATGCAGGAAAAGATATGCTGTGTCTTTTTTTGAATAACAATCCAGAGGCTGATTTGTTTTCAGGAAAAAGTTTGAGACTAGGTGGTAGTAGCGCGGTTTATGAAGATAACAATACTTACTTTGGTGATCTTTCCGCTATTATTATTGAGAACATGCCTTTTTGGGCCGATTTCAGTAGTGCCCCAAAACAAAAAACAGCTCTTATGAGCGAGTGGGAAGAAAAAATGAATGCTATTGTTCATGAGACAATCCATGAGGATATTACTAGTTTGGCTGGAGTTCCCTCTTGGATGCTGGTTCTGTTGAATAAAGTTTTAGAGGTTACAGGAAAAGATAATATTTTAGAAGTTTGGCCTAACCTACAGGTTTATTTTCATGGAGGAGTGAATTTTACTCCTTACAGAGAACAATACAAAAAAATAATTCCAAGTGATTCCTTTCGATATTGCGAGACCTATAATGCATCTGAAGGATTTTTTGCAATACAAGACAAAAATAATTCCGATGAACTTTTATTGATGCTCGATTATGGAATTTTTTATGAATTTATTCCGATGTCTGAATACGACGGAGAAAATTCAAAGGCAATTGCATTAGATAAAGTGGAGTTACATGTTAATTACGCGATTGTGATTACAACCAATTCTGGTTTGTGGAGGTATCTGATAGGGGATACCGTTAAATTTACAAGTTTGAAACCTTATAGAATTCAGATCACTGGAAGAACCAAACATTTTATCAATGTGTTTGGAGAAGAGTTGATTATTGAAAATACGGAGAATGCTTTAGAAATGGCATGCAGACAAAGCGGTGCTGAAATATTAGATTACACAGTGGCACCCATTTTTATGGAAGGAAAAGAAAAAGGTGCTCATGAATGGATGATTGAATTTAAAAAGGAACCGGAGTGTAGAACTCAGTTCAGTGAGTATTTGGATTTGGCGTTGCAAAAAGTAAATTCAGACTATGAAGCGAAACGGTATAAAAATATGACCTTAAGCTTTCCGAAGATAAATTTTTCAAGAGAAAACTTGTTTTATGACTGGTTGAAGTCAAAAAATAAATTAGGTGGGCAACATAAAATCCCAAGGTTATCCAATAATAGAAAGTTGATGGAAGAATTATTGTTATTGAATACTTTAAAAGTTAGGAACTTAGTGTAGGTTTTTTTAGAATAAACTCAACTTGTATTTATGTAAATAGTTCATATGTTTCCGATATTAGGATAATAGAGATACTTTTTATATCAAGGAAGATGTATTTTTGACATCATCCTTTTTTAAGGAACTCAAATTATTTTTAAATTATGAAGACCAAATTTATTTTATATAGCTTAATTCTTGGAGTTGTTTTCTCAATCTCAAAACTATCAGCGCAAACAAAAAACATTGAAGTTAAAGGAGTCATTTTAGATGAAACCGACATTACTATCCCTTACGCATCGATTAGTATAGTTGCAAAAAGTAAAGGTACCTCTAGTACCGACGAGGGTGAGTTTTCTATGTATGTGTCTGAAGATGAATTGAAGGATACGTTAACCATTTCGTCTCTAGGTTTTAATTCCGTCTATATTACTGTGGCTGATTTTTTAGCAACTAAGGATAAAAAAATTATTTTGTCTGAAAGTGCTATTCTTATGGATGATGTCGTTTTATTGAGCGATAAAACCTATGTTTTAAATGCTTTAAAAAGCTTAAAAACAAATACGTTAAGCTCTACACATATGTCGGAAATGTTATTTAGACGTGCCACAACGGAAGGTGGAACATCCAAATATTTTGTAGAGAATTATGTAAAATATATTGATAGAGGTCCTGCTTATGGATTGGGAAGATTACAGGTAACAGAAGCGAGAAAATCTGCGGATTATAGAGTTTGGAAATCGAAAGACTGGAATCATTGGGTAAACGGAATGATACAGTTGAATCCTCTGCATAGCAAGGTAGATTCTCAGCATAGAAGAAACTTGAAGAAATTTGAATGGAAAAAAACGGGTAGTTCTTCTTATGAAGGGGAGGATGTTTTGATACTCATCGGGCAAAATCCAAAAATGAAATGGGAAAAAATAACTCTATATATTGGGATAGATACTTACAAAGTATATAGAGTAGAAAGAGGTAGAACTTTATACCTTTATAAAACGCATAAAAGTGGGAAATTGGTGTTGAGCTATTTCAACCATGAGTGGGTGTTAGAAAATAATAGAGTGCCAGAAAAATATAGAAATACCGTTGCAAGTAGAACTTCTTATAAAGCAGAAGCTACTTTATATTCTGTTGAAACGAATAAATCTAAAATGAAAATTAAAGATTACGGAATAGACAAAGATATGGGCTTGTTAGATTTACCGTATCATACAGATTTTTGGGCTAATTTAAGTTTGCCTCCAGATACCAATTTCTACAAGAAAATTAAATCGGATATTGAAGGTTTGTATGGAGTGCCTTTGGATACTCAATTCAAACTAGTAAATAAATAAAATTGGACTATTTTTTTCTCTCAACAACGTAGTTAATCATCGTTTTGAGAGAATCTTTGTAGTCAGAATCTGGGTAAGAATTTAGAATAGCTAAGGCTTTATTTTGATACGTTTTCATTTTACTGATCGTGTATTCAATACCGCCATTGTCTTTTACAAAATTGATCACTTCCTTAACTCGTTGTTTGTTTGTATTGTGTTTCTTAACAGAATTGATCAACCATTTTTTATCTTTTTCTGAGCAATTGTTCAAAGTATAAATAAGGGGCAAAGTCATTTTTTGCTCCTTAATATCTATTCCAGTAGGTTTTCCAATATTACTTTCTGAGTAGTCAAAAAGATCATCCTTAATTTGAAAAGCAATTCCAATCAATTCACCGAATTCATGTAGCTTTTTAATTTCTTCCTCTTCAGCACCAACTGATGCGGCTCCAATAGCACAACATGCTGCAATTAAGGTAGCTGTTTTTTGACGGATTATTTCAAAATATACCTCCTCAGTGATATCAAGTCTTCTTGCTTTTTCAATTTGAAGTAATTCCCCTTCGCTCATTTCACGAACGGCAACTGAGATCAATTTTAAAATATCAAAATCGTCGTTGTCAATAGATAATAAAAGACCTTTTGATAATAAAAAATCACCAACCAATACTGCAATTTTATTTTTCCATAAAGCATTGATAGAGAAAAATCCTCTTCTTCTGTTGCTGTCGTCTACCACGTCATCATGAACAAGGGTAGCGGTATGAATCAATTCGATTACAGAGGCACCGCGATAGGTTCGTTCTGAAAATTTTCCATTTGAAACCATTTTTGCAACCAAAAAAACAAACATCGGGCGCATTTGTTTTCCTTTTCTCCTTACAATATAATAGGTGATCCTATTTAGTAAAGGAACCTTAGATAGCATAGAATCCTTGAACTTTTCTTCAAAAAGTTCCATCTCTTTTGTAATCGGAAATTTAATTTGCTCTACTGCTTTCATTGATGAAAGTTGTTCTCTAAGGGGTTAAATTATGGAAGTGTAAACTTAAAACATTCTCTTTTAAATATTACGCTTTTGTACTTTTATTTGCCAATTGTCCGCAAGCTGCATCAATATCTTTTCCACGACTTCTTCTTACGTTTACAGTTATGTCGTTCATTTCAAGAACGCTTACATAATCTGTAATTGATTTCTTGCTGGCTTGTTGGAACTCCCCATCATCTATTGGGTTGTATTCAATGATATTTACTTTGGATGGAATGTATTTACAGAATTTTACCAAGGCTCTGATGGCTTCTTTATTGTCATTGATGCCATCCCAAACAACATACTCATAAGTAACTGCTCTTTTGGTTTTAGCATACCAGTATTCTAATGATTCTTTCAAATCTTTTAGAGGGAAGTTTTCATTAAAAGGCATGATTTGAGTTCTTACTTCGTCAATGGCAGAATGTAAGGAAACCGCTAAGTTGAATTTTACATTATCATCCGCTAATTTTTTAATCATTTTAGGCACTCCTGATGTAGAGACGGTAATTCTTTTAGGGGACATTCCAAGACCTTCTGGCGAAGTTATTTTTTCAATAGAAGCAAGTACATTATTGTAGTTCATAAGAGGCTCTCCCATTCCCATAAACACAATATTCGATAGCTTATGGTTGAAGTATAATAAACTCTCTTGGTTGATGGCAGAAACTTGATCATAGATTTCATCGGGATTTAAATTTCGCATACGCTTTAATCTTGCAGTGGCACAAAATTTACAATCCAAACTACACCCAACTTGACTCGATACACAGGCTGTAGTTCTTGTATCGGTAGGAATTAAAACAGACTCTACAATAAGACCATCATGCAGTCTTACTGCATTTTTAACCGTTCCGTCAGAGCTTCTTTGCATATCATCCACTTGAATGTGGTTGATGACAAAATTTTCTTCCAACATGTTTCTTGTAGGCAAAGAAACATTGGTCATGTCTTCAAACTTATGAGCAGATTTAGACCATAGCCATTCGTACACTTGGTTTCCTCTAAAGGCCTTATCTCCATTCTCAACAAAAAAAGCTCTCAATTGTTCTTTTGTTAAAGCTCTAATGTCTTTTTTCTTAACTGTCATAAGTTGTAAAAATTTTGTCGTGTTTCGTGGGCAAAGATACTTCTTATTTATAAAAAAATCTCGTACCTAAAGTAGATACGAGATTTTTATTTATTGAGATATATTATCTTAGATAATTAACATGGCATCACCATAAGAATAGAATTGATATCCTTCTTTTACAGCTTCATCATAAGCTTTCATCAAGAAATCATAACCTGCAAATGCTGCAGTCATCATCATTAATGTTGACTTAGGTGTGTGGAAGTTAGTAATCATTGCATTGGCAATACTGAAATCATGAGGAGGGAAAATAAATTTATGTGTCCATCCATCATAAGGATTCAAACTTCCTGTAGGAGATACTGAAGATTCAACAGCTCTCATAACTGTAGTACCCACTGCACAAATTCTTTTCTTGCGTTTGATAGTGTCATTTACCTTAGCAGCAGATTCTTCTGAAATAATAACTTGCTCAGAATCCATTTTGTGTTTTGATAAATCCTCTACTTCAACGGCACTAAAGGTTCCTAAACCAACGTGTAAAGTCAAGGCTTCAAAATCAACACCTTTGATTTCTAAACGCTTCATTAAGTGTTTTGAAAAGTGTAAACCAGCAGTAGGAGCTGCAACAGCACCTTCGTTTTTAGCGTAGATAGTTTGGTAACGCTCAGCATCACTTTCTTCAACCTCTCTTCTGATGTATTTAGGAATTGGTGTTTCTCCTAATGAAGTCAATTTATCTCTAAATGCTTCATAAGAACCATCAAATAAGAAACGTAACGTTCTACCTCTAGAAGTAGTATTGTCAATAACTTCAGCAACTAAGCTATCGTCATCTCCAAAAAATAATTTATTTCCAATTCTTATTTTACGAGCAGGATCTACTAAAACATCCCAAAGTCTGTTTTCAGCATTCAATTCTCTTAATAAGAAAACTTCAATTCTTGCTCCTGTTTTTTCTTTGTTTCCAAACAAACGAGCTGGAAATACTTTAGTATCATTCAGCAACATTAAATCTCCATCATCAAAATAGTTGATCAAGTCTTTAAATTGTTTGTGCTCTATAGTTTGTTCTTTTCTGTTTAATACCATAAGACGAGACTCGTCTCTGTGTTCAGCAGGGTATTCAGCTAATAAGTCATCAGGTAACTCAAAGTTAAATGCAGATAATTTCATTTGTGTGTTTTAGAAAATAGTTGGCAAATATACGATATCGAGATAGGGGTTGTCAAGTGTTTGACCATTTAATTTTAATTAATTGAAAAATAAAAGCCTAGCTTGTAAAATTACGAGCTAGGCTTTTTTTATTTGAATGTATTTTGTCTACTGAAAGTTAGAGAAATCTTCCCAAAATGTTGGGTATGATTTAGAAACTACAGCTGCTTCATTTATGATGATAGAAGTTTTCAATAATAATGGAGCAAAGGCCATTGCCATTCTATGATCTTGGTAGGTGTCAATCGCAACATTGCTTTTGATTTCTGTTGCCTGGTTAAGGTGTAAACTTTCATTGGTTACAGAAATATCTGCACCTAATTTTTTTAGTTCCACGTCTAAAGCTACCAATCTGTCAGTTTCTTTAATTTTTAAAGTATGTAAACCCGTAAGGTCACAAGCAATTCCCATTCCAAAAGCTGTAACTGCGATAGTCTGTGCAGTATCTGGAGCTTTTATCAAGTCAAAGCTTACTTTTTCAGGATTTGTAAATCCTTGTATTTTTTCTAAAGTGATGCTATTTTCTTCAAATGTCGTTTGAACACCAAAACTTTTATAAATCTCAGATAATACACTATCTCCTTGAAGACTTTTTTCTTTGTATGAGTTTAATTTTATTTTGCCATTTTTACTCAATGCAACAAGGCTGTAGTAATAAGAAGCAGAACTCCAGTCAGATTCTACGGTGATTTTTTTATCCTCGATAGCATTTTTAGGAGATATTTTAATAAACTGTCCTTCAAAAGAAGTTTCAATACCAACTTCGTTTAGCAAACTTAAAGTCATCTGAATATAGGGTACAGATGTAATCGCTCCTTCAAATTCTAGTTCAATTCCCTTTTCAAGACTTGCAGCGACTAATAATAAAGACGAGATGTATTGGCTACTCACATTTCCGTTGATGGTAACTTTGCCTCCTTTTAGTTTTGTTCCTTTGATTCTTAAGGGTGCAAATCCTTCATTTTCTATATATGTAATATCAGCACCAAGAGTTTTTAATGCATCTACAAGAATTCCAATAGGTCGTTCTTTCATTCTCCCAGATCCTGTAAGGATTACATTAGAATTTTCTTTGATAGAAAGAAAACTTGTCAAAAAACGCATGGTAGTTCCTGCATGACCGATATTGATTTCTTCACCTTTGTTAGAAAGTGCTGCCATCATCAATTTACTGTCATCCGAGTTAGAAATATTTTCAATTTCTAGATTAGGGTATAATTGCTGTAAAATTAGCAATCTGTTTGTTTCGCTTTTTGATCCTGTAATTTGAATCTCTTTATTTACGTCTCCTTTGAAGTGGTGTAATTTTAAACTATCCATCTTATTTAAGTCCTTGAAGTTTTTTAGCTTTATTTCTTGAGAAGTATGCCATGGCAACTCCATATACAATTGCGATTGCAACTCTAATTAAAACAAATTTAACCCAAGAGCCATCTAACATGGCATCGTTCATTGCATCCATGTTTCCATTTTTAAAATAGGCAGCTGCAGATAATACGATCCCTAGTAATACCAGAAAACTTGTGGTAAAACGCAATGCTACTTTCCAAAAAGGAACTTTTAAAATGTTGTGTTCTTTCATAATTATTTTAATTTTTCGTTGTTGTGATGACGATTGTGATCTCTTTTAGTTTTGAAATCCAATTTTTTGTCAAATGACTTTTGTAGATCAATACCGGTTTGATTAGCCAAACATAAAACCACAAAAACTACATCGGCTAATTCTTCTCCTAAGTCTTTGTTTTTATCGCTTTCTTTTTCTGATTGTTCACCGTAGCGGCGAGCAATTATTCTGGCAACTTCACCAACTTCTTCGGTTAATTGAGCCATGTTAGTCAGTTCATTGAAATAACGAACACCGTGTTCTTTGATCCAAGTGTCAACTGCTAATTGAGCGTTTTTTATGTCCATGGTTGTGATTCTTTAAAGCATGGCAAATATACATAAGTCTTTTAATATTGTTGCAAGCAAAAATGACAAAGAAACCTTAAAGCAGTGGGCTTTATTTCTTTGAGGTTTTAAGAAGATGTAAGAAGGTCTCTCGAGAGATTTCTTCTGCCCCTAAACTGGCTAAATGATCGTTGTAAACCTGGCAATCTAAAAACTGATAGTTTTCTTTTTCAAGTTTCTGAGCTAGGTGAATAAATGCCGTTTTGGACGCATTACTGACTTTACTAAACATGCTTTCTCCACAGAAGATATTTCCAAGGTCAATTCCGTATAAACCACCGACAAGCTCATCGTTTTGCCAAACTTCAACGGATTTTGCAATACCCATTTTATGGAGTTCGATGTAGGCTGCTTGCATATCATTGGTAATCCAAGTACCCAAACCATCATTTCTATCGATGGTTTTGCAGTTAGCGATGACCTGTTCAAAATTCTGGTTGTATGTGATTTTAAATCGATCCTTTTTGAGGACGCTGCGCATGCTTTTAGAAATCTTTAATTGATCAAAAAACAAGACCATTCTAGGGTCTGGACAGTACCATATAATAGGTTCACCTTCACTATACCAAGGAAAGATTCCATTTTGATACGCCTTGAGAAGGCGTTCAGGTTTTAAGTCGCCTCCAAGTGCAAGTATTCCTTCTTCTGTAACCTCATGGATGTCAGGGAAGTTTATATTGGTTTCGGAGAGCCACATGAAAAATTGGAGTTTCGTTGTTTTTGTTAAAAAGCAAAAAAGGCTGTTTGAAAACAAACAGCCTTTTTAAAATATGATTGGTAAATTATCCTAAAGAAACTCTAGAGAAATTTACTACAGAAACGTCACCTAAAGAACTTACGTACTCAGATACAGTTTTCTTTTCATCTTTGATGAATTTTTGATCTAAAAGACATTGCTCTTGATCTAAAGTAGTGTTGTCAGAAATGAATCTTTCCATTTTTCCTGGTAAAATTCTATCCCAGATTTTTTCTGGTTTTCCTTCAGCAGCCAATTCAGCTTTAGCAGCT
Source organism: Flavicella sp. (assembly GCF_029238425.1). Taxonomy (GTDB): domain Bacteria; phylum Bacteroidota; class Bacteroidia; order Flavobacteriales; family Flavobacteriaceae; genus Flavicella. The sequence goes on along the minus strand of NZ_JAQWGB010000056.1, from coordinate 3,159 downwards.
TCTTCAGCTTTAGCCAATACCTCTTCAGACAATTGAGACATAGAAATAAATTGAGGTACATTTTTCAATGTTTTCCCTAATCTTCCTAGTTCAATATTGTCCTTTTCGATAACAGCTATTCTAGCTTCAGTTTCAGCAGCAACATAAGCAGGATCAAAATCTTTGTAAGACAAAGAAGTTGCACCCATAGAAGCAGCTTGCATAGCTAAATCTTTACCAACAGCTTCAACACCATCGATCTTAGCAGACAATCCTACTAAAGAAGCGATTTTGTTTCCAACGTGGATGTAAGAACCAACATAAGGAGCTTCAACTCTTGTGAAGTCGTTTAAGTCGATTTTTTCACCGATAACTCCAGTTTGCTCGATTAATTTTTCAGCAACAGTAATTCCTCCGAAATCAGATGCTAAAAACTCTTCTTTTGTAGTGTAGTTCAAAGCTTGCTCAGCTAACTTAGTAGCCATATCAACAAAACTTTCGTTCTTTCCTACGAAATCAGTTTCACATCCTAATACGATAGATACACCAACTGTATTATCAGCATTTACTTTTGCGATTGCAGCACCTTCAGAAGATTCTCTGTCAGCTCTTTTAGCAGCGATTTTTTGTCCTTTTTTTCTAAGGATTTCAATTGCACCGTTAAAATCACCTTCAGCCTCAACTAAAGCTTTTTTACAATCCATCATTCCAGACCCAGTTGCTTTACGCAACTTCATAACGTCTGCAGCTTTAATTTCTGCCATGATATTATAATTTAATGTTGTTTATAAAACGAGTTAATTTAAACTCAATTATTTTTCTTCCTTTACTTCAGGAGCTGCAGCTTCTGCTTCTGCTTTTGCAGGTGCTGGAGCAGCTTCAGCTTTATCTTTAGTAGATTTTCTGTTGCTCAATCCACTAGCGATAGAATCGATTAAGAAACCGATTACTTTTTCGATAGATTTTGAAGCATCATCATTAGCAGGGATTACATAATCCACAGCCTTTGGGTCAGAGTTTGTATCAACTAAAGCGAATACAGGAATGTTTAATTTTTGAGCTTCAGAAACAGCAATGTGCTCTTTCTTAACATCAACTACAAATAAAGCAGCTGGCAAACGAGTCATATCAGAGATAGAACCTAAGTTCTTTTCTAATTTAGCTCTTTGACGTTCGATTTGTAATTGTTCTCTTTTAGATAAAGCAGCGAAAGATCCGTCAACTTTCATTCTATCAATTTGAGCCATTTTCTTAACAGCTTTTCTGATAGTTACGAAGTTAGTTAACATTCCTCCAGGCCATCTTTCAGTAATGTAAGGCATGTTTACAGATGCAGCCTTATCAGCGATGATGTCTTTAGCTTGTTTTTTAGTTGCTACGAAAAGGATTTTTCTTCCTGATGCTGCAATTTTTTCTAAAGCTACAGAAGATTCTTCAATCTTAGCCGCTGTTTTGTAAAGGTCAATAATGTGAACTCCATTACGCTCAGTATAGATATAAGGAGCCATGTTTGGATTCCACTTTCTTGTAAGGTGTCCGAAGTGTACACCAGCATCCAATAATTCTTTAATTTCGATGTTTGCCATTTTGTTATTTGTTTACGTTCTCTGTGAATAGCAATAAATAAGTAGCGTTTGTTTTTTTGAACGGTCTTATTTATTTAGATGCTAAACAAACCCTGCCTAAACAGGGTTTCGATAACTTGATTATAATTGTACTTTGTAAAGTCCAAAAAGGACTTTGAATAAAATATCCAATAAAACGGATTAACGTTTCGAGAATTGGAATTTTTTTCTTGCTTTCTTTTGTCCGAATTTCTTACGCTCAACCATTCTTGGGTCTCTAGTAAGTAATCCTTCTGGTTTCAAGATTGCTCTGTTGTCAGCATCAATCTCACATAAAGCTCTTGAAATTGCCAAACGAATTGCTTCTGCTTGACCAGTAACTCCACCTCCAAAAACATTTACAGTGATATCGAAAGTTTCGATGTTTTCTGTCAATGCTAAAGGTTGTTGTACTTTATATCTTAATGTAGAAGTTGAAAAATAGTTAGCAAATTCTCTTTTGTTAACTGTGATTTTTCCTGATCCTTCTGATAAGTAAACACGGGCTACAGCCGTCTTTCTTCTTCCTATTTTGTGAACTGTTTCCATAATTATCTAAGGTCGTTTACGTTAAATGGTTTAGGCTCTTGAGCAGATTGTTGGTGCTCAGCTCCAGCATATACATATAAGTTTCTGAAAAGTGCAGCACCTAATTTGTTTTTAGGTAACATTCCTTTTACAGCTTTCTCGACTAAACGAGTAGGATCTTTTTCGAACATTTCTGTTGCTGATAAAGATCTTTGACCTCCTGGATATCCTGTGTGACGGATGTAAGACTTATCTGTCCATTTTTTTCCAGTTAAAATAATTTTGTCTGCATTGATAACAACTACATTGTCTCCACAATCTACGTGAGGAGTGAAGTTTGTTTTGTACTTACCTCTAATTAGCATTGCTACTTTAGAAGCAAAACGACCCAATGTTTGTCCGTCCGCATCAACAACTAACCACTCTTTATTAGCAGTTTCTTTGTTTGCCGATACTGTTTTGTAACTTAATGTGTTCATACACTATTAGTTTTTGTATAGATTAATAAAATATTTTTCCCTTTTAAAAGGGCTGCAAATATAGTAACAATAATCTACTTGAACAATAGTGTTTTGAAATATTTTATATGCTGATTTATAGTCAACTAAAGAATAAGAAAATGCCTCTGTATTTGAAGTTCAAATCAACAGAGGCATTGGTGTATAAATTACTTGTGGTTTTCTTTTTTTTAATGCGCCTGTAACCAGTTGTCTCCAGTTCCGACTTCCACGTCTAAAGGAACAGAAAGCTTAAATGCATTTTCCATTTCGCTTTTTATGATAGGTTCTAGTGTAGAAAGTTCGTCTTTATGCATATCAAATACCAATTCATCATGTACCTGTAGTAACATTTTTGATTTGTATGTGTTTGCATCAAAATGCTTTTGAATATTGATCATCGCTATTTTGATAATATCGGCTGCACTCCCTTGGATAGGAGCATTCACGGCGTTTCTTTCATCTCCAGAGCGTACCATTCCATTTTGTGAGTTGATGTTTTTTAAATAACGTCTTCTTCCTGAGATGGTTTCTACATAACCATGGTCCCT
>NZ_JAQWGB010000053.1 GCF_029238425.1 Flavicella sp. | reverse complement strand
TTGGGCTCCTTTTAGCAATCCTTTTATCGAACAAAAATCAACGGACAATTGGTTGACAGATAGAATGACGGATGAAGCCTTAGAGTTTATGGACTTGCATAAAGAGGGGCCTTTTCTAATCAATTTAAATTATTATGCGGTGCATGCTCCAGTAAGGGCAAGAAGTGAGGAGTTGTTACAGAAATATTTGGACAAACCTGTGGATTCTGTGCATGGTCAAGGAATGCAAAAGAAGGAGAAACGAAGAGCATATCATGCAGGGTACGCCACAATGGTTGAATCTGTTGATGAAAATGTGAAAAGAATTTTAGATTATTTAGATGCAAATGGATTAAGAGATAATACGATGATTGTATTTACTTCTGATAACGGATACCATGGAGGTCAAAGCAATAATAAATTACTAAGAGGAGCTAAGGGGTATATTTATGAAGGAGGATTAAGAGTCCCAATGTTCGTAAACTGGCCAGGAAAAGTAAAAGCAAGAAGAAGTTCGGCAGCTGTATCTTGTTTGGATATATTTCCAACTTTGATGAAAGTGGGAGGTGTTGACGATTTCTCAGGGGTTTTAGACGGGAATTCTGTGACAGAAATTTTCAAGGAAGATACAGAGCTGTTTCAAAAAAGACCCTTGTTTTTGCACGTAGCAAGTCAGTATAAGCATGGAGCCTGTTCCGTAATTAGAAAAGGAAATTATAAATTGATTCAATTTTTAGCAACGGGTAAAGTTGAGTTGTATAACCTTTCATTGGATCAGTCAGAGTCTAAAGATGTATCTGAAATAGAAGTTTCTAAAACAGAAGAGTTATTGCATGAGTTGGTTGCCTGGAGAAAAACTAATGATATACCCTTGCCTCCCAATGCAGCCATGAAATTTTAATTATTGATTCTGATGTAGTTAAAAATAACAGTTAGGTTGATGTTGTTATTAGATCTGATTTTATATTGTTAGCAATAAGGAACCATGTTGTTCTCAAGGTAGGACTTGTGTAAAAAAATAGTTTTCATTTGTTAGTTCGAAAAAAAAGGGGGAATTTAGTTCTAAATTAAGGAAACAATTTTAAACCTAATTAAAACTTATGAAAATGAAACAAAATAAAATTATTTTGATGTCTATGGCTTTGTTCTTAGGAGCAATGTCCACTTTTGCTCAAGATGTTTTGAATCGAGAGATTTTACCAATTGTTGAGCCAGAACCAAAAACGTACACGGAATTGGATGCTCGTAATACAAAACCTCCTAAAAGGTTTGAGGTAAATGCACCCAAAGAAGCACCAAATGTAGTCATTGTATTGATTGATGATTTAGGAATGGGAGCAACAACAGCTTTTGGAGGACCTATCAACACACCAACCATGGAGCGATTGGCTGCTGACGGATTGAGATACAATAATTTTAATACGACTTCATTGTGTTCACCAACAAGAATGTCTATCAAAACGGGTAGAAATCATCATACATGTAATACGGGGTCTATCATGGAAACAAGTACGGCATATCCTGGAAATACTGGAGCTTTGCCAGCGAGTGTTGCTCCTTTAGCGGAGACGTTAAGGCTAAATGGATATAGTACAGCTGCTTTTGGAAAATGGCATGAAACGGCTGCTTGGGAAACAAGTGTATCCGGACCTTTTGACAGATGGCCAACGCGTCAAGGTTTTGATAAGTTTTACGGATTTATAGGTGGAGAAACAGATCAATGGGCTCCATTAATTTTTGATGGTGTAAAGAAAGTGAATCCTCCTAAAATGGATAATTACCACTTTACAACAGATATGACCAATCAAGCAATCAACTGGGTAAAGGCACAACAGTCGATGACTCCAGACAAACCGTTTTTTGTGTATTTTTCTACAGGAGCGGTACATGCGCCACACCATGTATCAAAGGAATGGTCTGATAAATACAAGGGACAATTCGATAAAGGTTGGGATGAGGTTAGAAAGACTTCTGTTAAAAACATGAAAGCAGGAGGGGTTATTCCGGCTAAAACAAGATTAGCTCCAAAACCAGACGATATCAAAGACTGGAAAAAATTAACGGATAACGAACGCAAACTTTTTGCGCGTCAAGCAGAAGTTTTTTCTGGATTTGTTGAAATGACAGATTATGAAATCGGAAGATTGGTTGATGCGATTGAAGAAATTGGAGAATTAGATAATACCATGATTGTTTTTGTAGCTGGTGATAATGCTACGAGTGCAGAAGGAGGTATGGTTGGTATGTATAATGAGATGACTTATTTTAACTTTGTTGAAGAGAAAGTTGAAGATTTATTACCTCTAATGGATGATTGGGGATTACCAAATACGTTCCCTCATATGGCAGCCGGTTGGGCAGTTGCATTTGACGCTCCGTTTACATGGACAAAGCAAATAGCTTCAGATTTTGGAGGTACTAGAACTGGAATGATTGTTCATTACCCAGAAAAAGTTACCGAAGGAAAAGGAATTAGAGAACAATTTACACATGCGATTGACATCGCACCTACAATTTTAGAAGTTGCTGGTTTGCCAGAGCCAAAAGTAGTAAATGGTGTTCCTCAAACACCTATTGAAGGAACAAGTTTTGCTTATACATTTGATGATAAAAATGCTGCTGAGAGGCATACCGTTCAGTATTTTGAGTTATTTGGAAACAGAGCTTTATACCAAAATGGGTGGTATGCAAGAACTTTGCATAGAGCGCCTTGGGAAATGAAAGGTTTTCCAAATTTAGAGGATGATGTTTGGGAGTTGTATGATGTTAAAAATGATTTTAGTCTGACTAAAAACTTGGCAAAAAAATATCCTGAAAGGTTGAAGGCGATGCAGGATTTGTTTATGGCAGAAGCTGAAAAATATCATGTATTACCAATTGATGATCGTGTTGTAGAAAGAACTAATCCGGCAATTGCAGGTCGTCCAGATATTATGGGAGGTAGAACTACCTTGAAGTTGTATGAAGGTATGGAAGGTATGATGGAGAATACTTTCATCAATATTAAAAACAGATCTTTTACAATTGACGCAGAAATCGAAGTGAAAGACGACAAAGCTACTGGAGTTATTTTGACTCAAGGAGGTAGATTTGGTGGATGGTGTTTGTATATGAAAGAGGGTGTGCCTGAGTTTACTTATAATTTCTTAGGATTAGAGAGATTTGTTATTAGTACAGGTTCAAAATTACCTGCTGGTAAACATAAAATTTCTTTTGCTTTTGACTACGATGGAGAAGGAAACGGAAAAGGTGGAGATGCAAGTATTTCTGTTTCTGATGGTTCAAAAGGAAATGGAAGAATTGAAAAAACACAGCCTAATATGTTTTCTGCAGATGAAACCGCGGATGTAGGGTTGGACAATCAAACTCCTGTAGCAGAAGGTATCGGATACGGTCCTGAAGCAACTAAGTTTACAGGGAAAATTGATAAAGTAATTGTTGAGATAAAATAATTCACTTTTTTAATAATATATAAAGCCTCCAATATTTTTATTGGAGGCTTTTCTTTTCTAGGATGTTTTCTGTCGTTGATTAGAATGTTTATCATCAGTTTTATTACTGTAACCTACATATATTAAACGCAAAGAGACGTGCCGTTCTTTTATATTTTCTTAATTCGTGTTACCATTTAATAACAGTTGAAAATGAAAAAAACGATTCCCTTAAAGTTTATTACAGTTTTACTCCTTTTAGCAACATTTCCTAATTCAGTTTGGGCGCAGAAAAAACAAAGCAAGCCTAATGTTTTGTTGATAACCGTTGATGATATGAATGATTGGGTAGGCGTTTTTGGTGGACATCCACAAGCAAAGACTCCGAATATGGATAAATTCGCAAAAAAAAGTACTGTATTTAAAAATGCCTATTGTTCCGCGGCGTTGTGCAATCCATCTCGTACTAGTATGCTTACAGGGTATCAGCCTTTTAAAACAAGGGTGTATGGGAATAATGAAGTTTTTAGAAAAATAAAAGGTTTTGAAAGCACCGTTACATTACCGCAATATTTTGCGAAAAACGGATACCAAACAGTAGCGACGGGGAAAATATTTCATAGTCCAAGAGGTACTGCCAAGGAACCAAAGGAAGGAAGTGATCCAGGTTCTTTTCAAACTGAAAATAAAGTTGGGCTTGGAACTCCTTATCCTAAAAATAGATTTCCTCATGGCTTAGATTTTAAAAGAGCCGGAGTAAAAGGGAGCAAAACAAGATCTTTTGATTGGGGGCCAGTAGATGTGCCGGATGAAAAAACAAATGACTGGAAGTCCGCAGAGTATGCTTCTAAGTTTTTGAAAGAAAAACACGACAAGCCGTTTTTTCTAGCTTGTGGGATTTTTAGACCTCATTTACCATTATACGCTCCTAAAAAATATTTTGATTTATTTGATGAAGAGTCAATTGAATTGTCAACCGTATTAAAAACAGATTTGGAAGATGTTGGAAAAATTGGAAAAAACTGGGCAGGACAAAATTTACACGCAGAAATATTAAGGAATGACAAATGGAAATCGGCTGTGAGAGGTTATTTGGCAAGTTTAGCATTTGCCGATGCTTGTGTTGGACATCTATTGGATAATCTAGAAAATAGCGCCTATGCAGAAAATACGATTGTAGTTATCATGGGAGACCATGGATGGCATTTAGGTGAAAAAGAGCACTGGTCAAAACAGACGCTTTGGGAAGAATCGGCTAAAACTCCATTGATCATTTTCGATCCAAGTAAAAGCAAAGGGGAAGTTAGCGTCAGAACTGTTTCTTTAATTGATGTGTATCCAACATTGATTGATTTATGTGATTTACCAAAAAAGCAAGATTTGGATGGAAATAGCTTTGAGCATTTAGTGTCCAACCCGAAAGGGAAATGGAACCATTCAGCCTTAACTACAAAAGGCTTAGGGAATCATACGTTGAGAAATGAAAACTACAGATATATTGTGTATTCAGATGGTTTTGAAGAATTGTATGATCATCGAAATGATCCTATGGAATGGAAAAACATTGCTAAAGAGTCTAGCAGTAAAAAAGTTTTGAAGAATTTTAGAGAAGAATTAAAAGAACTTGTCAAATAGTCAAATAACTTTAAAAAAACGGCAGAGATTGAAAGTTTAACCTCTTTGAATCTTTTTTGATATGTCGAATTAAAGGCACAAAATATTTAAATAAAAATCAATATGAATAATAGAAGAAATTTTTTGAAAAAGGCAGGGCTTGGAGGATTGGCAATAGCGGGTACTTCTGTTGGAGCAATGAACAATTTGACCAACCTGAAGGGAGATGAGTTGTTTGTGGACAATAAAGTAATTCAGGGAGAAGGGAAGCAAGTTAAAATAAAAGTTTCCGCTCCTTTATTTTGCCCTTTTCAGAGTATAAATGGACCAGGTGAAAAAGGTGGTAATTCCTATTATTATCTGAGTAAGCCTTTTACATATAATCCCTTTACTTGTCAAGCAAGTGGAATGTCGGGTTCTCCTGTGATTGTTGATGCTAAGGGGACCTTTATAGGATTTATGACTACTGCGGGATATGAAAATTCTATATATAGTTTTGATGGAAAAGATACGTTAACGGTAACTGTTCCAGAGGGACAAGAAGTGTTCTTGGACGAAACTGGAAACGGAGATGAAGCTTGGAAAGCATACAATCGTATCATGATGCAACGATTGAATATTACTCCATACAAGCAGACACCTAAGTTTTGGGAAGATGTTGAATACTGTACGTGGTCGGAACAGAAAAAACAAGCAACAAAAAGACATGAACATTTTAATTTGCTCAATCATGATTTTGTGAAATATTATGTAGATAAGATTATTGAATTTGGATATCCTAAGGGGAAATTAACCCTAGATCATGGATGGGGAACTTTTCCTGATGGTAGCATTAAATCGGGATTCGGATCCTGGGTTCCTGATCCAAAGAAATTCCCGGACTTTAGAAAAACAATGGATTTTATCAATGAGAAAGGATTTACACCCGGATTATGGATTGGTTTTCCTAAGATTCATAAAGAAAGTCTTGCCGCGCAAAAATATCCTGAATTGTTGGGGAATTATTCTTTTGGCACAAAACCAGGTAGAAAAGACGATGTTCAATATTTGAATCCTCAATCGGATATTTATGGATACGCTTCAGAAGTTATTGCTCGTTTTCATAAAATGGGAGTGATGAAGTTTAAGATAGACATGTCATATAATACCAAATCAGAGATGTTGCCAATACATAGGGCTTTATACAGAGCAGCTAAGGATATCGATCAAAATATAGAAATGGAATTTCATGTGCCTGATATTTTTCTTTCTAAATATGCCGATGTTGTTAGAACAAATGATATTTGGTTGTTGGATGAATACAATTGGAAAGGAAGGGTAAAAACACATTATGAAATATGCTATAAATCGGCTCCAGGAAAAGGAATCAATTTAGATCATATTGGAGGAAATGCCACAGAAGCAATTACAGAAAAGAAATATCTAGAACATTTAGAAAGCTATAAAACAAAAACAGGATTCCCTTTGGTGTCTGTATTGCCACATCATTATGGGAAAAAATGTATCAAGGAGACTGGAGATTATTTATGGGATTATGAAAAAGGTCCTAAAAATATCTTGTCTGATTTTTATTAGAGAGAATTGAGTAACAAAAGAATTGAAAATTACTAAATAATATTATAATGAAATTTAATTTTAAAAATGTAGCAACAGTAGTGTTTGCCTTTTGTGGACTGTTCAGTAATGCTGCTGAAGATGAAGGGAAAAAAACTAAAAAGCCAAACCTAATTATTATCCATACAGATGAACACAACTTCCGAACGCTAAGTTGTTATCAAAATTTATTACCGGAAGAGCAGGCTTTTGTATGGGGAAAAGGAAATAATTCCAAAACACCGAATATTGATAAAATTGCAAATGAAGGAGTGATTTGTACAAGTTATTATGCATCGTCTCCGGTATGTACTCCTTCGAGAGCATCTTTAGTCACTGGTTTGTATCCTCAAGCAACAGGGGCGCCAAAAAATGGATTGCATATTCGTGAGGATATTCCAACATTTGCAACTATTTTGAGAGATCATGGTTATGCGACTTCTTATGTTGGAAAATGGCATCTCGCCGGTCATGAAAAATATAGTTTTGGTATCAAGTACAAAGCAGGTTTTGAAGACAATCGTTATATGATGCGAGGGGGACATGCTCCTTATTTTCATATCAAAAATGGAAAGTACAAAGGTATCAATGAAAAAGTAGCGGCTAATTTGCCAGAGGATGAGGTGATTCATTTGACAGATTTTTTCACAGATAAAACATTAGAGATATTAGAAAGAGATAAAAAGGAACCTTTTGCTCTGATGCTTTCTATTCCAGATCCACATACACCTGATTTTGCGAAGCCACCTTATGATAAAATGTATGCCGATTTAGATGTTCAAGCACCGATTACCATGAAGCCCGAATATGCTGATAATAGACCGTCTTGGGGAAAAGGAGGGAGTAATGAAGCAGAAAAGAAAAAGGCTTTTGAAAAAGAAAAAGAAGCTTTGAAGCAATATTTTGGGATGGTGAGTCATATTGACGATAGTGTTGGTAGAATTATGAATTTCTTAGAAGAAAATAATTTGGTCGAAAATACAATCATCATTTTTACTTCTGACCATGGCGATATGTTTTTTGAGCACAAAAGAAGGAATAAAGGAGTGCCTTATGAAGCCTCTTCAAGAATTCCTTTTGTATTGCGTTACCCAGCAAAAATAAAAGCTGGTAAAATTATTAACAAAGCATATACAAATGTAGATTTTACTCCAACCATTTTAGGAATTATGGGAGTGGATACAGAGGCAAAGTTCCAAGGCCTAGATACTTCTGATGATTTTCTAAACAAAAAGAAAATTGTAGATAGTGACCGAATGACTTATTTTGCCAAAACCGGGGGATGGTGGGTAGCTGCAGTTACCGATAGATACAAATTGGTGCTGGATAAAAAAGAAAAGCCGTATTTGTTTGATATGAAAAATGACCCATTTGAACTAGAAAATGTATATGCTAAGGAAGAATATAAAGCTGTAGCGGAAAAAATGCAGGCTGAACTTTTCAATCAGATGGAAGCAGTAGATGAACCAGGATTGAAAAATTCACAAAAGTATATAGTAGAATAGTTTTAAAATATTTTGATGATACTTATATCGCAATCTACAGATATTGTAAAGGAATCAATTTAATCAGGTTTGAAACGCTTGTTTAGTTCTAATCAAGATAATCAAAGAATACATAAAAAAGCTCTCTAGAAATCGAGAGCTTTTTTATGTAGATTATAAATTTTATAAGTTCATCCAGCCTATCAACCAAATTATAATAAGGCATGGATTCCGTACTTTCCGTCGAGCATACCAACAGCAAGTACGGCTGCTAGACAGATGAGTAGAATTCCTAGTGGTATATATAATCTATCCGTCATGGATAGGTTTTTGGGTCTATCTTTATCTCCAATCAAACCATTATTATCTAAAAACATAGCCAATGCCCATGCTAATACAGGGTTGGTAACCATGGCCATAAAAATGCAAATACCAGCAGCTTGAGCAGATGCACTTTCCTTTACCATTTGAATTCCAGCTTCAATCATTGGTAAGAAAACCCCTACCAATAAAGCAATGGATCTAACGGGTGGCCAAACTGCCACGTCCATGGGACTCCCTAAAATTGCAACAGCGATCACCATAATTCCCAATAGGATGGCGCCCGCAGGAATAGGACGTTTTGCTATGGCTGCAGGAATCATATAAGTACCCCATGAAGAGGTGATATTACCTCCTCCAACAGCGGTTCCTACCATTTGACGAATAGAACACATCGTCATCGTATCGTCTACATCCATCAAAACTTTTTCTGTTTTTTTTGGATAATTCATTTCTTGGAAAATTCTATGGCCCAAAAAATCTGGAGACCACATGGCAACAGCTAAGATGGCAAACGGAAGAGAGGCGATGAAATGTTCGGTATTTGGAAGTCCTAACATCCATCCTTCTGAAGTATTTCCCCACCAATAGACTGGGTTTAAATTGGGAATCCCCATCTCTGTAGTGAAGCTAAGATCAAATCCAGCACCGCCAATTAATGCGATTGCTAGAGCTGTTGCAGAACAAGCTGGAATAGCGAGCCAACGTTTGTCAATTCTTGCAAGAAAACTGTATAATATAACTGTAATACCTAAAATGATCAGACCAAGATAACCTAAAGATTTAGTGGCAATTTCCGAAGTATGTAGCCCAAGACTCCAGGTTTGTATTGTTTTGATTTGACTCAAAGCTCCCATAAACCCTAAAAAAATCAAGAGACCTCCGGCGACCCCTTTGCTGGTTAAATTCACCAAGCGAGAACCACCTTTTACAATGCTAAGAATAAGACCAAAAACACCAATCAAAATAGCCAATGCTAATGGATGTGCTCCTGCAAGGGCAATACTTGCAATTAATGGAATCATTGGTCCGTGATTTCCTGCTAAATTTGCTCTTGGGTTTATAAAACCAGAAGCCAGAATTACAAAGAGAAAAGCAGGGATGATCATTTCAACACGTGAAACTTCTATGGCAAATTCTTTTCCTAAGGTAACATGGTCCCAAGCTTTTGTTAAGCCTTCTGCCCATGCCATCATTACAGAAGAGTACATGGCAATGATTCCTAGAGTTCCTGCAAGTGCAGGAACTAAATCTTCCCATTCAAATCGAAAATCTCTCCCAGGGAGGTTCAGACGATACCTTTTGGGTTTCATTATTTTCAATTCATTTTCTAAATATTCAGTTCTCGTTTCAAACTCTGAAGCAGGTTTGTGTTCGTCTTGGTAGGTGCTCATTTGTGTCAATTTACAATGAACTGACGTGATGTATCAAAGTTGGCTAAGTATGTTTTCCATTGATTAGGTTCATAGTTAGTCAGGTTTTCAAATGTTTCTATAAATAAAAATCAGATTAATTTATTTTCACTTCTTTGAAGTAAGCTTTCAAAATAGATTCAGCTTCTTTGAGTTCGTCATCAGTATTTTCTTTTATATGATTCAGTTTGTACTCCCAACCTAAGGCATCCCATTTATGCACGCCCAATTTATGATAAGGTTGAAGTTCTATTTTTTCTATGGTTTTATACTCTTTAAAATAATTTCCCATGGCATGGAGCAACTCGGGTTTGTTTGTAATTCCCGGAATTAAAACATATCTCAGCCACATTTTTTTTCCAGAGGCTTCACGATGTTTGGCAAAAGTGAAAGTGGTGTTTTTGTTTTTTGCACCTGTAAGATATTGGTAACCGTCTTCAGTCATATGCTTGATATCCAGCATTACCAAATCTGCATAGTCGTCCAACAGTTCTTCTGTGAAATGATTGAGGACTCTACCGTTAGTGTCAATATTGGTATGTATTCCTTCCTCTTTAAGCCTTTTGAAAAAGTGTATCAATTCCTTTGATTGTAATAAAGGTTCTCCACCTGAAACAGTAACGCCTCCTTTTATACCAAAGTAAGACTTCATGTTAACAGCTCGTCTTACCAGGTCTTCGATAGCATGTTCTTCACCACCATGAGTGTCGATGGAATCTGGATTGTGACAATACAAGCATTTTAATTTACATCCTTGTAAAAAAACAACCATTCTTATCCCCGGACCGTCGTGGGTTCCATAAGATTCTATGGAATGAACTTTTAAAGTGTTTTCTGCTGTTTTGATAGGCAATTATTTTAAAAATAGGGTGCCCGACGGGGTAGTGCCGAACACCATAATAAATTCTACATAGATTCGTGGAAAGATCTTGTGATAACTTCCATTTGTTGTTCTTTTGTCAAACGGATAAAGTTTACAGCATAACCAGATACACGAATTGTTAATTGTGGATACTCTTCTGGATTCTCCATAGCGTCCAATAATGTTTCTTTGTCAAGTACATTTACATTTAAATGTTGGGCTCCTCTATCAAAGTAACCATCTAAGGTAGCTGCTAAATTGTCAATTCTGTCTTCTTCATTTGCTCCTAAAGATTTTGGAACGATAGAGAATGTATTAGAAATACCATCTTGAGAATCTTCATAATTTATTTTTGCAACTGAATTTAAAGAGGCTATAGCTCCATTGGAGTCACGACCGTGCATTGGATTGGCACCGGGTGCAAATGGAATACCTTTAGCTCTACCATCAGGTGTAGCTCCTGTTTTTTTACCATACACAACATTTGAGGTAATGGTTAAAACAGACATAGTTACAGCGGCATCTTTATAAACTGGAAGTTTTTTCAATTCATTATTAAAGTCCGCTACTGCATTTGCAGCAAATACATCTACACGATCGTCATCATTTCCATATTTAGGGAATTCTCCTTCAATAATAAAGTCGACTGTTAAGCCTTCTTCATTTCTAATTGGTTTCACTTTTGCGTATTTGATAGCAGATAAGGAATCGGCAACAATTGATAAACCGGCTATACCATAAGCAATATTGATCATTGGATTGGTGTCAATAAGAGCCATTTGAGCTTTTTCATAATAGTATTTATCATGCATATAGTGAATGATATTCATAGAGTCGTTATAAACTCTAGCCACCTCTTTCATGGAGATTTTGAAATTGTCCATTACTTTGTCAAAGTCAAGAACTTCATCTGTCATAGGCGCAATTCCTTCAACCATTTGTGTTCCTGTGTTTTCACACTTACCACCGTTGATCGCTAATAATAAGGTTTTCGCAAGATTGGTACGTGCACCAAAGAACTGTATTTGTTTCCCTATTTCTTGGAATGATACACAACAAGCAATACCATAATCGTCAGAATCACGCGTAATTCGCATCAACTCATCGTTTTCAAACTGGATAGATGAAGTGTCTATAGAAACTTTAGCACAGTAGTTTTTAAAATTTTGTGGAAGACCATATGACCAAAGTATGGTAATATTTGGCTCGGGAGATGGACCTAAGTTGTATAAGGTATGTAAGAAACGGAAAGATGTTTTGGTAACCTTAGTACGACCATCAGCAAACATTCCTCCAATAGCTTCCGTAACCCAAGTTGGATCTCCCGCAAAAATTTCATCATAGGCCTCCATACGCAAGTGACGTACCATTCTCAATTTCATAACAAATTGATCAATGTATTCTTGAGCCTCCTCCTCTGTAATAAGTCCAGCTTCTAAATCTTGTGTGATGTAAATATCTAAGAAAGAAGAAACATTACCTAAAGACATAGCAGCACCATCCTGTTCTTTCACAGCAGCCAAGTAAGCCATATAAGTCCATTGAACTGCTTCTTGTGCATTTTGTGCAGGTCTTGAAAGGTCTAATCCATAATGGTTCCCCATGGCAATCATATCCTTTAATGCACCAATTTGTTCTGCTACTTCCTCACGCAAACGAATGACACTGTCACTCATAGGACCGTTGATTTTTGAAAAATCTTCTTTTTTAGTTTCGATCAATTTGTCGATACCGTATAAGGCAATTCTTCTGTAATCCCCAATCACACGTCCACGAGCATAATTGTCAGGCAATCCTGTAAGAAAACCTAAAGATCTAAATTTTTTGATCTCCGCAGTGTAGGCAGAGAAAACACCATCATTATGTGTTTTTACATATTTTGTAAATAGCTCATTTACGGCATCGCTAGGAGCTAAGCCATGTTCAGAGAGAGCTTTTTGAACTACTTTATAACCACCGAAAGGTTTCATAGCTCTTTTTAAAAGTTCGTTTGTTTGCAAACCAACAATGGTTTCGTTCTCTTTATCAATATATCCTGCCTCAAAAGAGTTTACCCCTGAGATAGTTTCTGTATCAACAGATCTTACTCCATTGTTTTGTCTTTCTTCTTTTACAGCAGACTTACAAATGTCCCAAAGTTTTTGTGTTTTTTGAGAGGGACCAACTAAAAAATCATGATTCCCATAGTAAGGAGTAATATTCTGAATAACAAAGTCTCTAACGTTAATTTCTTTATCCCAAATTCCATTTTTAAATTCTAGTACTTTCATGTCCAATGTTTTTTAATTGTATAAATCTACCTTTTGTTTTATAGGTCAAATTTACAACTATTAGATATAAAATACAATTTAGTCCTTTATCAGGAGGGGTGAAATTGAGGTTTTTGGGTGTAAATATTTTAACGGTTTTTGTAAAAGTTTGATACTATGAAAAAGAAAGGTGAAACAGTTTACCTGATAGGTCTAATTATGATGATTTTTATGCGTAATTCATAAAAATAAAGATATTTTAATCTTTTTTAATAATAGTGCGGTAAGCTGCGTTATCGCAGGTTTTACAGCTTTAAATACTAAGATTTAGGTGTAGAATATAATTTCTTTTTACGCAGGTGTAAAATGAATCCAATAATGGAAACCATTAAAATTGGACCAAATAAATTAAATAATTGCCAATAGGTTTTATTTTCAAATACCTTTTGCTTGTTCAACAGTCGTAAATTGATTTTTTTAGAACGGATACGAATCAATCCAGTATCATCTAAAAGGTATTCGATGGCGTTTGATAAAAATTCTTTATTTCCATAATATTGTTGGGTCCATTTATCAACACCTAATTCTAATGGTTTTCCCTTGTGAATTTGATTTTTACCGATATTCCCATCGGCAATAAGAATCATTTTATTGTTGTTCCCTTTTTCTAAGGCATTTGGTACTTGCAAAGGTTTGATACGATCTTTATAAGCAGAGGTGAAATTCCCTTCCAACAAAAGTCCTAGAATTTTACTTCCGTTTTTATAGGTTTTTGGATCAGGGTTTTCCATCACAGAATTCAATTCTATAATAGTAGGAACTTGTACTTCTTTTGAAAGTAAAGAGCTCTGTAGCAAAATTGTCTTCTTTACATCGTTTTTTAAAGTGTCTATAGAGGACACAAAAGACAATGAAACCGGACTTATATTATTTACAATCGGATGATCTGTTTTAGAACTAACCAAAGGGGCATAAAACCATAAGAAATTTTCGAAGTTTGTTTTGTTTCCGGTATTCCCAGTCGCTAAGGCTATTTTAGAGGCGTATAGATCTTTTACCAGATTTTGATTGACTCTTGCTCCATATCTAAAAAAGAAATCATCTAGGTTGAGGTTTTTTGAATAGGCGAGTGTTTTTCCGTTTTGAAATAAACTATCCATTTCAGCCTGTACATTATCTAACATCCACAAGCTTCTACCACCATTTAATATATACTGATCTATGGTGTATTTTTCCTCCTCGGTAAAAGCTGTAGTCGGTTTGGCTATCAAGGCCAGATCAAAAGATTTTATATGTTCAACCGTTTTCAAAGGATTGGTTTGAACAGAATCCAACGTAAATTTAGCGAGGTGGTAATTGGACCCAATGGATTTTAATAAACTATATAGATAGATGTCTTCAAGTTCACCATTTCCAGAAAGGATTGCAATACTCTTTTCTTTTTTTGAACTTATATTTTTTACAGCATGTAAGAAGGCATATTCTAAATTTTGTATCGAATTTTCTAATTGTTGTTCTTGAGTATCCTTTGGATCACCATCTTTTAGCAAAGAAATGTTTTCTTGTTTGTTTTTATAAGAAAGCGTTGCCCATGGGATGATTACACTTTCTGACACAACTCCATTTTCCTCAATAGTAAGTCGACTTGGGGAGAGACCTTTAGCCGTTAATTTTTGTAATTGTTCTTTTGGATCAATGAATAAAACCTTTATTTTATCATTTATCATTTTTAACTCCTCAAGAAACTGCTTTGTTTCTGTTTGTAATCTTTTAAACTTAGGAGGGAAATCACCTTCTAGATATACTTTGATAACTGCATTTTCATCCAAAGTTGCTAAAATAGATTCTGACGCTGGGGATAAAGTATATTTTTGATCACTTGTCAGGTCAAATCTATTATGAAATGAATTGCTCAAACCAACGAGCGAAACACTTATCAAAATTAAGGAAGCAATTTTCTTTTTAGAGCGAATCGAAGATAGGCTGAACACCGCACATTGGCAAAAGAAAATGGTGACTACCAAAAAGTAAACTAGATCCGCTGTATCAACCACCCCTCTCGCAATACTAATAAAATGAACAGAAAGACTGAATGAATCTAAATTTAAACCAGGGAGGAGTGAATTAAGATCAGACAGACCACTGTAGATGATAAATGAAACAAAAACAGAACTCAAAAGGGAGATCAGAATGTTTTTAGTCCAGGAGGAAATCCATAATCCTATAGCAATAAAAGAGCTTGCTAGTAAAAATAATCCGAGATAGGATCCAATAATACTTCCTATTTCAATAGAGCCTACTGGAGTGGCAAGTTCATAAATACTATATACATAGATCAAAGTAGGACTCAACATGAATCCAATAATGATTAAAATAGAAAAGAATTTACCAAGAACAAATTCTAAGTTGCCTATTGGTTTTGTTTTGATGATTTCAATGGTTCCAGAGATGTATTCTTCTGAAAAACTTTTCATCGTCAATGCGGGGATTACCAAAATAAAGAGCCAAGCGGTACTATGGAAAAAGTTTGATAAATTGGCAAAACCACTGTCTAATATATTGGCATCCGTTTTTAATACCCATAACCATAAACCGTTAATAATTAAAAAACCAAGAATAATAGTATATGCTCCTAGAGATCCAAAAAATAATCGAAGTTCCTTTTTTAATATGGCTAGCATAAATAGTGGCGTTTTACTTTTTTATAACGACTCTTTTGAGAAGTTATTCTGTTTTATGGAAGTCTAATGTAATAGAATCTCGATAATCCAATCCAAGAAGACTGGAGGCTCCTCCAACGGTTGTTAAGTTGCTTTTATAAATAGCAATTTCAATAAAGCCAGCGGAATTAAAAATAGCCAGTTTATTTCCATCACTTTGTCTTAAAACGGGATCCAAGCTAAAGTCAACGATATCACAATATTTATAATTGATTTTAGAAAAAGTATACCTACTTGCACTTAGCGTAAATTGACGCCCTTTCCCCACGTCTTTAAAAAGCTTTTCGGTGATGTTACTAATTACATTACCGTAATTATCAATATAGATCACATTACCAGAAATACTAGAGAGATCACTAGATATTTTAGGCTGTAGCTCAAATATTTTCTTATAGGTTTCCAAAGGCTTTCCAATCACCTCCAGAGTACCACCTCTAGCAATGTGAGCAGCAACTTGTACAAAAACATCCAATACAGAAAAACTAGATTCCAATCTATCATGGATATTTATTTCTACAATTTTAGAAGGTTTGATTTCAGAAGCAATCATAGAGATCAGTCCATTATCAGGACATACAAAATAATGACCATTTAATAAGAGAGCAATGTGTTTATTGTCTTCATTTAATTCTGAGTCAACCCCTACAATATGTATGGTGCCTTCAGGGAAACTCTTATATGCATTTTTTAAAATATATGCTGTTTCCGTAATGTTAAACGGAGAAATTTGGTGAGATATGTCAACAATTTTTGCATCGGGAACTGCAGAGTAAATAGCACCTTTAACTGCACCTACAAAGTGATCTTTGGTTCCAAAATCTGTAGTTAAAGTAATAATTGACATCTGCGCTTAGCTTCCTTTTTGGGGTTCGTTCTAAAGGATATTATTCCTTAAAAATCTTAAACAAATTTATACAAATATATAGGAATTAATAGTATTTTTAGACATGAAAATAAAGGAAATATAAACAATAAAAAGCAAGCAGTTGAACGAACGTATTATCAGTCTATCAGAGATAAATCCAATTGAGTTTTTTGGTCATCAAGAAGCCACAATTAAGCAGTTAAGAGCTTATTTTCCAAAACTTAAAATAGTAGCTAGAGGTTCTGAAATCAAAGCGTATGGGGAACCCACTATTTTGGATGAGTTTGAAAAACGTTTGGAAATGATAGTTAAGTATTTTGAGAAGTACAATAAAATTGATGAGAACTCTATTGAGCAATTGCTTACAAATACAGGTAAAAAACAAGCAACTTCTTCTAAGGCAGATGGTGTTTTGGTGCATGGAGTAGGAGGCAAATTGATCAAGGCACAAACAGAAAATCAAAGAAAGATGGTTTCTAAAATGGAAACAAATGATATGTTGTTTGCCATTGGACCTGCAGGAACAGGCAAAACATATACAGCGGTTGCTTTGGCTGTGAAAGCTTTAAAAGATAAAGAAGTCAAAAGAATCATATTAACGCGTCCGGCAGTAGAGTCTGGTGAAAATTTAGGGTTTTTACCTGGAGATCTAAAGGATAAATTAGATCCCTATATGCAGCCACTATATGATGCGTTACGCGATATGATTCCGTTTGAAAAATTAGATGCTTATATTGAAAAAGGAGTTATTCAAATTGCTCCATTGGCTTTTATGAGAGGTAGAACTTTAGACAACGCTTTTGTGATATTGGATGAAGCACAAAATACGACTGCCGGACAAATGAAGATGTTCTTAACGCGTATGGGAAAAAGAGCTAAGTTTATTATAACTGGTGATCCTGGCCAAGTGGATTTGCCAAGAAAGCAAGTTTCAGGATTGAAAACATCCTTATTAGCATTAAAAGGAGTGAAGGGAATTGCCAATATATTTTTAGATGACAAAGACGTAATTCGTCATAGGTTGGTTAAAGAAATAATCAAAGCCTATAAAAATATAGAAACAGAATAATATATTGTAATAAAGTAAATGTTCAAGTGAAGTTTCTAGTTTAGAATTCTTTATTTTTGCAAAACCATTTTACACAATATTAAGAGCAATAAAATTTTTATAATGACAAAGACAATCAACGACACAAATTTTAATTTCCCTGGACAAAAAAAAGTTTACAAAGGAAAGGTAAGAGAAGTATATACAGTGAGTAATGATCTTTTGGTTATGGTTGCAACAGATCGATTGTCAGCTTTTGACGTAATCATGCCAAAGCAAATTCCTTTCAAAGGTCAGATATTAAATCAAATTGCTTCTAAAATGTTGGAGGCAACTAAAGATATTGTTCCGAATTGGGTAGTTGGTACGCCAGACGAAAATGTTACTATTGGTCATTCATGTGATACTTTTAAAGTAGAAATGGTGATCCGTGGGTATTTGACAGGGCATGCTTGGAGAGAATATAAATCGGGAAAAAGAGTTCTATGTGGGGTTGCTATGCCCGATGGAATGATAGAAAATCAAAAATTTAAAAATCCAATTATTACACCCTCTACAAAAGCAGATATAGGGGATCATGATGAGGATATTTCTAGAGAAGATATTTTAGCAAAAGGAATTGTATCAGAAGAAGATTATAAGCAATTGGAAGCTTATACCTTTGCTTTGTTTGAAAGAGGAACTGAAATTGCAGCCAAACAAGGATTAATTTTAGTAGATACTAAGTACGAATTTGGAAAAACTGCGAATGGAGAAATAGTGGTGATTGATGAAATACATACACCAGATTCTTCTCGTTATTTTTATGCGGATGGATATGAGGAGATTCAAGCGAAAGATCAAAAACAAAAGCAACTGTCAAAAGAATTTGTGCGTGAGTGGTTGATCGAAAATGGTTTTCAAGGAAAAGAAGGACAAGAAGTACCTGAATTGACGGAAGCTAAAATCACCGATATCTCTAATAGATATATTGAATTGTATGAGAAAATTACGGGTGAAACTTTTGTAAAAGCAGATGTGACTGATGTAATTGAACGCATTGATACAAATGTGAAAGCATTTTTAAATTCCTAGTAAGAATTGATACTTCATAAAAAAGCCTCTACTAATTTAGTAGAGGCTTTTTTATAGATGTGTTTTTTATAATCTTTGTCTTACAGCTTCATATAAAAAGGCTCCACAGGCTACAGAAACGTTTAAGGATCCTATATTCCCTTTTAGTGGTAGTTTCGCTTTTGCATTGACCATTTTTAAAATAGAAGGATTGATTCCTCTATCTTCAGAACCCATGATTATCGCTGATGGCTTTTTTAGATCAACATCAAATAATAAATCATCTGTTTTTTCCGTGGCAGCAACAACTTGTATCTCGGCAGCTTGTAGGATAAACAAGGCATCCTTGATATGGTTTACCTTACAGATTGGTATATTAAATGCTGCACCGGCAGATGTTTTTACGGTCTCTGCATTGACTGGCGCGTTCCCTTGATTTTGAATGATGATACCATGTACTCCAGTACATTCAGCAGTTCTAATAATAGCCCCGAAATTTCTTACATCTGATACTTGATCTAACAGTAAAAATAGGGGAGTTTCTTCTTTTTCAAGAGTTGCTTCAACCAACGTATCTAAATCATGAAAATTTATTGGAGCAATTTGTGCTACAGCCCCTTGATGGTTGTTGTACTTAGAAAGTTTATCTAGTTTTTCAACAGGAACATAACTAAAGGCAACCTTATTTGTTTTGATCTGCGTCATCAATTCATTCATCAAATGTCCAGAAATTCCTTTCTGAATAAACACTTTATCTATGGAGCTTTCGCTATTGATTGCTTCAATAACCGCTCTTAATCCAAATATTTTTGACGTCTTTATTTCCATGGCGCAAATGTACTGCTATTATCTGTATAAAAAAACCCGCTTTTAAAGCGGGTTTTGCATTTGATATGTGCGGGTTTTATTTTGGTGTGAAATCATGTATAGTTCCAGCTACATCTCCTTGGTATTCCATGTGAAACGTTCCGTTACATGCATTATATGTTCCTGATCCAACACAGTTATACGTTTGTCCATCTCCCATAACAATAGGCTGAGAAGGCATAACAATCGTTCCGTCTTCTGGATTGAAATCATAATAGGCAAGATCAGTAGTCCAATCCCAAAAATTTGTTACCCAAATTCTATTATCAATAGTAGGGTCTAAGGTAATAGTCGTGTCGTAATCACCATAACCAGCTTCAGTAATAGTATAATCACCAATAAAGTTGTTAATGTCTAATGGACAGAATCTAAAAATATTTAGATTAAGGTTGTCTCCTGTGAATATTCCGTCTTCAGTATTATTAAATGCAATAGTTAAAGATTCCCCAGAATCCCCTATGTTAACATCAGTTATTGTGATTATAAATTCCCCAATATTTGAATTAGCAGGAATTGATACAGAATTAGGAAACGAGTAAGTATTTTCGTCTGCTGAAGTGTTGTCTGCATCAATAGTTAAATTAATGATTCTTTCACTGCCGGAGTTCTGAGATGAATAAAACAAAACAGCCTGTTCATAGGTGCTGTTTTGATTGACAGTAATGTCAGGTGTGTCTCCAAAAGTTAAATAATTGAAGTTAGAGTTTAACTCAGGGTTGTCTTCACAACTAATAACAGTTATGAAACCAAATAGGACTAAAATAATTTTGTATACGTATTTCATATCTTATGTTTTATCGGTTTTTTCCATCATTAACGGATGCATCAATATTGTCATTCGCATCAATTTCCTTTTGTGGTACTTTTAAGAAAAAGTGAGGGTCATCTGCAGACAAGAATGATTGAGGCAAACGATGATTACCTGTTCGAGGTATTCCTCTTCTCATTCTTTTTGCATCAAACCATTCTACTCCAATTTCAGCATATAGTTCTTTTCTTCTTTCAACAAGAATTTCTTCTAATAAATCAGCTCCTGTATTTGATGATTTTGTCGCGTTAGGGTCTCTATTTGATTGTAAGGCGAATAAAATATCATGAGCAGTTGCGTCGTTAAGGCGATGTTTTGCCTCAACTTCAATTAAAATCATTTCGGCAGTTCTCATTAATGGAAGATCAGAGTCAAAAGCGAATTTAAATTTAGTTGTTGTCAAAAATTTATATTCGGATCCAACAGCTGGTGTGTACGTTTCGTCGAATAAGTTTCTAATATCTGTAGCGCTAAATAAAGCTCTAAAATCTTCATTAATGTAAGATGCGTAGTACCCGTCTGCCATATGATCGCTGAATGCGTGAGGAGCCGCATAGTAATAGTTCGATTGATCTGTTGTTTGTGGACTTCCCCAAATCCATTCAGTGTTTTCAATTTTGTCAAAACCATTACCATATTCTGATGCATTAAGAGCTGCAGTTGGATTACCTCCATAAGCAATTATGGCTGCGTCCCTTGCACCTTGCCAGTCTTCAGTTACTAGGTAGACTCTAGCTAATATTCCAGCTGCCACCTGTTTGTTAATATACGATTTCCCAAGTCTAGTGTCATCTAGATTAGCAACTGCTTCGGTTAAATCATTTATGATTAAGTTGTACATTTCTGATAATGTAGACATCGGTTTACCTTCGGTAGCCATTTCTGTATAGATAGGAGGTGCAGGTAAAGTTGGGTCATAACTGTAGGTATGTTGAAACTCCATTGCTAATTGAAAATAGAAAAATGCGCGATGTGTTAAAGCTTGAGCTCTAAGTTCTTGAACATCATCAGCTGCGATATTACTTTCTGCTAGGCCAGCAATTATAGAGTTTGCTTGGTTTATCATGTAATACGGATAGTCCCAAGTGAATATTGATCTTCTGTAATTAGGTTCCCTGTTATCATTGTCATAGTCGAATAAAAACCAACTAACACCTTGAATAATGTCATTCGCTTTTACCGTTCTAACAAAGTACATAGAGTACATACCACCAGTGTCAGTTGAACCATCCGCTCCTCTAAATTGATCACGGTAAAAACGTTGCATACCTGAAAGATGTGCTTCAACTCCGGCTCTTGAGTCAAAAATAACGGCTTCTGTAACCGCATCAGTAGGTTTTGGTTCGTTTAAAAAATCATCGCTACAACTGAATAAAATCATTGCAACGCAAATACTTGCTGTATATATAAGTTTTTTCATGTTGTATAAATTAAAAGTCTAAATTTAATCCTAGAGAAACAGTCTTTAAGTTATAAGACCTATTGTCTGTTGTACCTGCTAAGTTTTGCTCAGGGTCAAGTCCTTTATGGCTTTGCCAAGTGAACAAATTATCACCCTGAAAAAATAAACGAAGTCTGGAGATACTCATTTTATCTGTTATTGTTTTGGGTATGTTATACCCAAAAGTCAATGCCTTTAGACGGATATAGTCATTTTTAAAAAGGAATCTGTCTGATCTACTGTTAAAGTCGTTTTGTGAGTTGAAAAGAAGAGGAACATGGGTTACGTCACCAGGTTCTTGCCATCTATATTGCAAATCAGTATGACCAGCCCTTCCAACATCAGCCATACCTTCCATAAGTGATGCGTAAGAGGAGTCATATACGTATGCTCCGAAACTAAAATTAAATAAAAAGTTTAAATCAAAATTTTTGTAAACCAAATTATTTGAAAAACCTCCGATCATATCAGGAAGAGATGTTTTATCCGTGTATTTTCTTGTTGCATCGGCATATAACTCTGTTACGTCTCTCGTAATGTTTCCTTCAGTATCTTCAGTTTCAATGTACCACATCCCTTTTCCATTTGCTGGATTTACACCTGCCCATTCAGCAAGATAAAAGTCATATAATGATCTACCAACTTCCCATCTTTTTGTTCCATTAATGAAGGATTCTTGAGTAAGTTCAGTTATTTTATTTTTATCAAATGATACGTTTAAACCGGTAGTCCATTTGAAATTTTTGTTACTAATAATATTTGATCGAAGCGAAACTTCAACACCATAATTCTTCAAAGATCCTACGTTAGTTTTTATTTTGTCGTTACCGGTAGACGAAGGTAATGGTCTGTCGTAAATTAGATCCACAGAGGTTTTTGTGTAGTAGTCAATTGATCCATTTAGGTATTGTCCAAATAAGCCAAAGTCAAGACCAATATTTGATGAAGCTGTTTTTTCCCAAGTTAACCCTGGGTCTGAAACGTCACCTAAAATAACTCCAGTGTTATCCAATTCGTTCCATCCGGTTTCATAAAGAGATAGGTAAGGGAAGTAATCAGCATTATCGAATTCATCCTGTGTTTTGTTGTTTCCTAATTCACCATAAGATGCTCTTAATTTTAGAAAGTTGATTTGATCTATGTTTTTCATGAAAGCTTCTTCTGAAATGATCCAAGATCCCCCTACAGCAAAAAAGCTACCAACTCTTGTTTCTGGACTGAATCTACTTGAAGCATCCTGTCGAAATGAAATTTCACCAAAATATTTTTCTTTATAATTATAGGAAGCTCTACCTAAATAAGAATTAAGTGTTTCATCGGTTAAAGATCCTCTAACAGCTTCGGGAGTTGTGCTACCATTTAATACTTTTACATTAGGAAGAAAACCAACTCCTTGAGCTCCCAAATTGCTAATGTTTCTCTCAAAAGCTTCATGCATTACATCAAGGTTGATATTGTGTTCTCCAAATTTTCTTTTGTAGTTTAGAGTATTTATAATGTTTTTTGTAACTGTAAAGTTCCTATCTTGATCAACTCTACCGTTTACACTTGCAGCAACACCATACTGATTATGGTTGTATTCATAAAAGTCGTAAATATATTTTTCAAAAGATATTTGAGTTTTAAAACTAAGATTTTTCATTAGTTGAAATTGCATATATCCATTGGCCGTAAAATTATCTCTTTTGTATTGTTTTTCATAAAGGTATAAAGAACCTAAAATGTTTTCTCCTTGATATTGCGGTCTTACGGCGTTAAGTGCACCTGAATTATTTCCATAATCATATATGTTATTGCCTTTGGCATCGTATATGAAATTTCCATTAGCATCTCTTCTGTATACTGGATAGTAAGAAGATAGATTGTTAATCCATTGAATGGTGCTAGTAAAACTTGTTCCGCTTTGCTCAGGGAAGTTTTGAACAGAAGTAGAGTAGAATAATGAAACCCCCGTTTTAAACCATTTGTTTACCTTGGTGTCTACGGAAAGACGTGTTGTAACCCTTTCGAATTTTGATGTTTGTATGCTTCCCTCCTGATCTAGGTAATTTAAATTGAATGAATGAGTCGTATTCTCACTACCTCCGGATATTCCGAGGGTGTGTTCAATTCTTTTAGCACTATTGTTTTCAATCAGGTCCCCCCAATTTGTATCCCATTTTTTGTCTGTAGACAAAAGTTTTCCGTCAGTACCCACAGGTGTTGGGGAGCTATATGGGTTGTAGCCAAGAGTTGTAACAAGGCTGTTGCTGGCTGCAGAAGCAGCATCTGCAGGAGACATACCTTGGTTGTACTGATTGTTGTTTCTAATTGCTTCCCATGTATATTCTGTAAAAGTATCAGTGTCAATCAACCCATGCCTTTCAACTGCCCTGCCGGATACACCATAAGTTGTTTTTACAGATACAGAGGTTGGAGAGTTAAATTTTCCTCTTTTTGTGTTTATCAAGATAACTCCATTAGCACCTCTAGATCCATATAAGGAGGTGGAAGCAGCATCTTTTAGAACATTCATGGATTCTATTTGGTCCGGACTAATTGTATTAAGGTTCCCGTTAAAAGGAGCTCCGTCAACAATTATTAACGGTGAAGCATCAGCGTTTATTGAGCTTACACCTCGTATTCGTATAGTTGGGTTTTCTCCAGGTTGTCCACCACTAGAGATAACATTAACACCAGCGACATTTCCTTGAAGAGCCGTCGCAACAGATGTAAGTTGTTGATTTTCTACAATATCGGAAGATACAGTTGAGATTGCACCAACAATTGATTTTTTAGTCTGTTTACCAAAGGCAACAACTACAACTTCTTCAAGTGCCTCGGTATCTTCTTCCATAGTAATTTGCAGTGGAGAAGAGTTCTTAACCGTTTTTTGAAGAGAAATCATACCAACATAACTGATATCGAGAATAGCCCCAACTTTCGCTTCAATAGAAAAATTCCCGTCAAAGTCGGTTTGAGTTCCATTTGTTGTATTGTTGATAATGACAACGACCCCAGGTAATGGTCCTGACGCATCAGAAATAGTACCTGTAACGGTAATTTTCTGGCTTTGTGAATAAGTGATTTGAACAACGAGCATACACAAAAGCATCGCTATTCGACGTAATTTTAGATTCATCTGGGTAGAGTTTTTTAAATTATTTAACATAATTATAACTTTTTTCTGTAATACGATTAAAAAAGGCACGAAAAATTTCTAACTATATTGAATTATTAACGTTTGTATATTTGCAAAAGGTTAAAAAACTTCTTTTGGCATATTTTTATGTGTGAAAGGTTCGTTTTTGTTTAAGAATGGTTAAAATTCAGTTGTAAGTTTGATGTGGAATATTCCTTGGTTGAAATTGAATGGGGCTTTGTTGGTTTTACCAAAAGCGTAATTAAAGTTTATAAATCCTCCTTTGGTTTTATAAGCATAACCAAGACCAAAACTATAATTTCTGTCATTAATAGAATTGATTGGGTTTTTTGTGATTCCAAAATCAGTTAAAGTGTAGAGGTAAGACTCTAATGAGGTTAGTAATTGGTATTCTAAGTTTGTGAAATTGTAAGAAGATGTAAAAATGCTCTGTTCGTAAAAACCTCTTATGGTGTTAGCACCTCCTATTTGAAAAAGTTCATTGAGAGTGAGGTTTTGACCAGTGATGTTTTCGGTTCTGTTGTGTATGTAAATCCTACTTCTTTTGGATAGTCTTTCTTTTAATATTATATCCAAATAAGTATAATATTGAGCTTCGGTGTTTGTTTCTGTTGTTTTATTACCAGCACTTGCTTTTGCGGAAATTTGGAAATATGTGTTTGTTTTTTTTGGTTGGGTGTATTCGTACTGTGTCCCGTACAATCGCTTTTTATAAGTTTCGATATTAAGGGTGTTGTCCTCGATTAAGTTTGTTGAGTTTTTTAATAGGAAATTAAATCCAATTGCGTTGTTTGTGTTTAATGCGTAATTGATCGAGGCGTTGAAGTCGGTGTTGATAAAGGAAGAATCTTGTTTGTAAATTTCAAATTTAATTTCCGGACTGATTGGAGAGTTAAAAATGTAAGGTGTTGCGGCTTTAAGTTTGAAGTTTTCCTGTTGGTTTCCATTGTTGCTCCAATAGAAGGAGAGATGTTCTCCTTTGTTAAAGCTGTTGTTAAGAGCGACATCGAGATATCCATTAAATCTTAGTTTGCCGTTTTCTCCATTTGTAAAACCGATAAGTCCATCAAATTTATTGGATTGTTGTTTTTGTAAGTATACATATATATGAGTGGAGTCTTTAGTGAAAAGAACTTCAGGTTTTCTTGTTTCTGTAACAAAGGGAAGTGTTTTAAGGTCTTGACTTATTTTTTCTAAAGTACTTTTCTTGTAGATTTCTTTATTGGAAAGTCCAAAATGTTGGTCTATAAATTTTTGAGGGAAATTTTTGTAGCCCTTCACTACAACCTTATCTATACTTCTTTTTTTTGTGGTTTTGATTTCTATATTGGTGTACAAAGTGTCATTTGATTGGCTTATTTTTGTAGGGGTGATTTCTGTAAAGGTGTAGCCCTGATCTTCATAATAATTATAAAGTAGTTTTATGTTGTTGTCTAGTTTTGAAAAAGGAACAATTAGTTGTTGGTTGGAGATGTGTTCCGGAAGGTCGTTCGTTCTGCTGAATGTCAAGTGTGCAAAATTTAGTTGTACCCCTTCTTTTGTTTCGTAGCTGTATACACTGTCATTTGTTTTCTCTAAAGTAATTTGATGATTAATAAAACCTTCTTTGTTTAATCGCTTAGATATATCCTTAATATATAAGTCTAGTGCATTTTGGTTTTTAAACAAAGTATCTCTAATCAATGAGAGTTGCGTTTCTTTTTGTTGGGTTTTAAGTTGAACTCTGACTTTTTGTGCGGTGCAATCAGAAGAAAAAATCGAAAAAAATGCAAAAAGCGGAAAGAAAATAATTTTTCTTGGAAAAATAGGAAGAGTTAAATATCTGTTCTGCATGTATGAAAACATTTCTTTCTGAGTGAAATGGCTAAAGTCAAAGCTAAATTATAATTACCCAAATATCAAGAAATTTGTAAATATTAAAATTTAACTTGCTGGTATTTGAATAATTAGATAAAAAACGTATATTTGCACCCTCTAAAAAATAGAGAATTATAAAATAAACACAATTTATAACATTTTAGTATGCCAACTATTCAACAATTAGTACGCAAAGGAAGAACCCAAAACACTAAGAAGAGTAAATCGGCTGCTTTAAATTCGTGTCCTCAAAGAAGAGGAGTATGTACACGTGTTTACACTACAACACCTAAGAAACCAAACTCTGCAATGAGAAAAGTTGCCAGAGTTCGTTTGACTAACGGTAATGAGGTAAATGCATACATTCCTGGAGAAGGACACAATTTACAAGAGCACTCGATAGTATTAGTAAGGGGAGGAAGAGTAAAAGATTTACCAGGGGTAAAGTATCACGTAGTTCGTGGAGCTTTAGATACAGCTGGTGTTGAGGGAAGAACTCAACGTAGATCTAAATACGGAGCCAAACGTCCTAAGAAGTAAATTTTTTAATGTTCGCTAGGAATCAAAAATGATTGATTAGCAACAACAACAAACTCAAGAAAACATGAGAAAAAGAAGAGCCAAAAAAAGAGTTCTTTTACCGGATCCTAAGTTTAACGATCAATTAGCAACACGTTTCGTGAACATGCTAATGTGGGATGGTAAGAAATCAGTAGCTTTTAAAGTATTTTATGATGCTTTAGATATCGTAGAAGAAAAAAAGGGAGAAGAAGAAAAATCTGCCTTAGAAATTTGGAAAGATGCATTGTCAAATGTAATGCCTCAAGTAGAAGTTCGTAGCCGTCGTGTAGGGGGAGCAAACTTTCAAATTCCAATGCCAATTAGACCAGATAGAAAAGTTTCTATGGCTATCAAATGGATGATTTCATTTGCTAGAAAAAGAAACGAGAAAACAATGGCTCAAAAATTAGCAGGTGAGATTTTAGCTGCGGCTAAAGAAGAAGGTGCTGCTGTTAAGAAAAGAGTAGATGTTCACAAAATGGCTGAAGCAAATAAAGCATTCTCACACTTTAGATTCTAAGAAATGGCAAGAGACTTAAAATTTACAAGAAATATTGGTATTGCTGCGCATATTGATGCTGGTAAAACTACAACAACTGAACGTGTATTGTACTACACAGGAGTTTCTCACAAAATTGGGGAAGTTCATGATGGTGCAGCTACTATGGACTGGATGGAGCAAGAGCAAGAAAGAGGTATTACAATTACTTCTGCTGCAACAACTTGTGAGTGGAAATTCCCTGTTGAAAACGGGCAAGCAACGCCTGATACAAAAGGATACCACTTTAATATTATTGATACTCCAGGACACGTTGATTTTACTGTAGAGGTAAATAGATCATTACGTGTATTGGATGGTTTGGTTTTCTTGTTTAGTGCTGTTGATGGTGTAGAGCCTCAGTCAGAAACTAACTGGAGATTGGCTGACAACTATAAAGTGCCAAGAATTGGTTTTGTTAACAAAATGGACCGTCAAGGATCTAACTTTGCTAGGGTTTGTACTCAGGTAAAAGAAATGTTAGGTTCGAATGCAGTTGAAATCGTTTTACCAATTGGTGAAGAAGCGGATTTCAAAGGTGTGGTAGATTTAGTAAAGAACAGAGCTATTTTATGGCATGATGATACGCAAGGGGCAACTTTTGATGTTATCGATATTCCTGAAGACATGGTGGACGAAGCTGCTGAAGCTCGTGCTAGATTGATCGAAGAAGTTGCATCTTACGATGAGAACTTGTTGGAGAAATTCATGGAAGATGAAAATTCAATTACTGAAGAAGAAGTACATGCTGCTTTAAGAGCTGCAGTTATGGATATGGCGATCATTCCTATGATTGCTGGATCTGCATTTAAAAACAAAGGGGTTCAATTCTTGTTGGATGCTGTTTGTCGTTACTTACCTTCTCCATTAGATAGAGATGAAATCGTTGGGACGGATCCTGCTTCAGGTGAGGAAACTTCTAGAAAACCAGATGCTAAAGATGATTTCTCAGCATTGGCATTTAAAATCGCTACCGATCCTTTCGTAGGTCGTTTGGCTTTCTTCCGTGCTTATTCTGGACGTTTAGATGCTGGTTCTTATATTTTGAACAACCGTTCAGGTAAAAAAGAACGTATTTCTCGTATCTATCAAATGCATGCTAATGAGCAAAAAGCTATCGATTTTATCGAAGCTGGTGATATTGGTGCGGCTGTTGGGTTTAAAGATATTAAAACTGGAGATACAATGTCTTCTTTAGAAGCTCCAATTGTTTTGGAATCTATGGATTTCCCTGATCCGGTAATTGGTATCTCAATTGAGCCTAAAACAAAAGGAGATATGGATAAATTAGGAATGTCTTTAGCTAAGTTAGCAGAAGAGGATCCTACATTTACCGTAAAAACGGATGAGGCTTCTGGTCAAACAGTAATCTCAGGAATGGGTGAATTACACTTAGAGGTTTTGATTGATCGTTTGAAGCGTGAATTCAAGGTTGAAGTGAACGAAGGTGAGCCTCAAGTAGAATACAAAGAAGCTGTAACAAGAGCTACGGAGCACAGAGAAACTTATAAAAAGCAATCTGGTGGACGTGGTAAGTTTGGTGATATTGTTTTCGAGATGGGACCTGCTGATGAAGATTTCAAAGGACCTGGATTACAATTCGTTGATAAAATTAAAGGAGGACGTATTCCTAAGGAATTTATCCCTGCTGTTGAGAAAGGATTTAAAGAATCTATGCAAAATGGACCATTAGCTGGTTTCGTTATGGATACTTTGAAAGTTACGTTAACAGATGGATCTTTCCACCCGGTGGATTCTGATGCTCTTTCTTTTGAATTAGCTGCAAAAATGGGTTACAAAGCATGTGCAAAAGCTGCTGGTGCTGTAATCTTAGAACCTATTATGAAAATGGAGGCTATTACTCCAGAAGAAAACATGGGTGATATTGTAGGTGATTTAAATAGACGTAGAGGTCAAGTAAACGATATGGGAGACCGTTCGGGAGCGAAAGTTATCAAAGCAGATGTGCCATTATCTGAAATGTTTGGATATGTAACTACGTTACGTACACTTTCTTCAGGTAGAGCAACTTCTACAATGGAATTTTCTCATTATGCACAAACTCCTTCTAATATTTCAGAAGAAGTTATCGCAAAATCAAAAGCATAATCTCTAAAATATAAATCATGAGTCAAAAAATTAGAATAAAATTAAAATCTTACGATTATAATTTAGTAGATAAATCTGCTGAAAAGATTGTAAAGACTGTAAAGTCAACTGGTGCTGTTGTAAACGGACCAATTCCTTTACCAACGAATAAAAAGATTTTCACTGTATTGCGTTCACCACACGTAAACAAAAAATCTAGAGAGCAATTTCAATTAAGTTCTTTCAAAAGATTGTTAGATATCTATAGTTCATCTTCAAAAACTATTGATGCTTTAATGAAATTGGAATTACCAAGTGGAGTTGAAGTAGAAATTAAAGTATAATTTCTTTCTCAATCATATTAAAAAGCTATATCATTTGATATAGCTTTTTTTTTTTGCTCTTTTCGATAATGATGTTACTATTGATGAAAGTGGTAATTTCATAAGGAAAGTTATGGATTGTAACTTCTTTTTTTTGAGTCATTTAGAATTCTATAATTAATATGAAATTCGTTTTTTTATTCAAATTATATATTCTATATTTGCACCTCATTAAAAATAGGCGTTTTGTAAAATATTCGCGTATATACATGTCCGGAGCTGCGAGCGAAGGAAAAACGGTAAAAAATAGATTCAGAGCTGAAGATATTTTTGCTCTGTTTTTTTTGAAATAAAATAAGAGAATAATAATTAATATAAATAAATAAAAATGTCTGGGTTAATAGGAAGAAAAATCGGAATGACCAGCTTATTCGATGCAAACGGGAAGAATATTCCTTGTACTGTTATTGAATGCGGTCCTTGTGTAGTTACCCAAGTCAGAACTGAAGAAGTTGACGGTTATGCCGCTTTACAATTAGGTTTCGATGACAAAGCAGAGAAACGCACGTCAAGCGCGTTAAAAGGTCACTTTAAAAAGGCTGGAACTACTGCTAAGAAAAAAGTCGTTGAGTTTACAAGTTTTGATGAGGAGTACAAATTAGGAGATACTATCACAGTAGATCTATTTGAAGAAGGAGAATTTGTAGATGTATCTGCAGTTTCTAAAGGTAAAGGATTCCAAGGGGTTGTAAAACGTCATGGATTTGCCGGAGTTGGTCAAGCAACACACGGTCAACACAACCGTTTAAGAGCTCCTGGTTCTATCGGTGCTGCATCATATCCAGCGAGAGTATTCAAAGGAATGCGTATGGCCGGAAGAATGGGTGGTGAAAATGTAAAAGTTCAAAATTTAAGAGTTTTAAAAGTATCTTCTGATAAGAACTTACTTGTAGTGAAAGGATGTGTTCCAGGTCACAAAAACGCTTACATAACTATTGAGAAGTAATGAAAGTAGCAGTTTTAGATATTACAGGAAAAGACACAGGAAGACAAGTTGAGCTTTCTGATGCTATATTCGGATTAGAGCCTAACAAGCACGCTATTTATTTAGATGTTAAGCAGCACTTGGCTAATAAAAGACAAGGAACGCACAAAGCTAAAGAAAGAGCTGATATTGCTGGTTCTACTAGAAAAATCAAAAAACAAAAAGGGACAGGTACTGCACGTGCAGGATCTATCAAGTCTCCTGTTTTTAGAGGTGGAGGTAGAGTTTTTGGTCCAAGACCAAGAAACTATTCTTTCAAATTAAACAAAAAC
This sequence comes from Flavicella sp., assembly GCF_029238425.1. Lineage (GTDB taxonomy): Bacteria > Bacteroidota > Bacteroidia > Flavobacteriales > Flavobacteriaceae > Flavicella. Next base: position 31,054 of record NZ_JAQWGB010000053.1, on the reverse strand, counting down.
TTAAAAAGATTAGCTCGTAAGTCTGCTTTAAGTACACAAGCTAAAGATCAAAACATTGTAGTGATAGAAGATTTTTCTTTTGAAACTGCAAAAACTAAGAACTTTACAGATGTATTGAAAGCTTTTGGTGTTGAAAATGCTAAGTCTTTGTTTGTACTAGGGAATACTAATAACAATGTTTATTTATCTTCTCGTAATTTGAAAAAGACAACTGTAATTACTGGCGATGCGTTGAGTACTTATGGAGTCTTAAATACAAATAAAGTTATCCTTTCTGAAGGAGCTTTAGAAGGAATTGAGTCTAATTTAAGCAAATAGGGAAGAGATGAGTATTTTAATTAAACCTATTATCACAGAAAAAGCAACTGCTGATAGTGAAACGTTCAACCGTTACACTTTTAAAGTAGCTGTTGGAGCAAATAAAGTAGAGATCAAAAAAGCTGTTGAAGCTGCTTACGGAGTATCGGTAGAGAAAGTAAGAACAATGGTTTACCCAGTAACAAGAACACAAAAATTCACTAAGAAAGGTGTTGTTTCTGGTATGGTTGGTCAATACAAAAAAGCAATCGTTCAATTGTCAGATGGTGAAGCAATTGATTTTTATAACAATATTTAATAACTAGAGATGTCAGTTAGAAAATTAAAACCAATTACACCAGGTCAGCGTTTTAGAGTAGTGAATGGGTTCGACGCCATAACTACTGATAAGCCGGAAAAAAGTTTACTTGTTCCGAATAAAAGATCTGGAGGTCGAAACAACAGTGGAAAGATGACCATGAAATTCATGGGAGGTGGACACAAGAGAAAGTATCGTGTTATCGATTTTAAAAGAGATAAGGCTGGTGCTGCTGAAGTATTGTCAATTCAATACGATCCAAACCGTACAGCGTTTATTGCTTTGTTGCAATTTGCTGATGGTGAAAAGAGATATGTAATCGCTCAAGGAGGATTACAAGTAGGTCAGAAAGTAGAAGCGGGTTCAGGAGATATTGCACCAGAAGTTGGGAATGCAATGCCTTTATCTGAAATGCCTTTAGGAACTACAATTAGCTGTATCGAATTAAGACCAGGTCAAGGAGCTGTTATGGCTCGTAGTGCTGGATCATTTGCTCAGTTAATGGCGAAAGATGGTAAGTATGTTACTGTAAAGATGCCTTCAGGAGAAACAAGATTAATTCTTGCGACTTGTATGGCAACTATTGGAGTAGTATCTAACTCAGATCATCAATTACTAGTATCTGGTAAAGCAGGTAGAAGTAGATGGTTAGGAAGAAGACCTAGAACGAGACCAGTGGTGATGAACCCGGTTGATCATCCAATGGGTGGTGGTGAAGGTAAATCTTCAGGAGGACATCCTAGATCTAAGAACGGTATCCCTGCAAAAGGTTACAAGACTAGATCTAAGACCAAAGCGAGTAATAAGTATATTATAGAACGTAGAAAAAAATAATAAGATATGGCACGTTCATTAAAGAAAGGACCTTACGTATTTCATAAACTTGAGAAAAAAGTTTTAGCTAATGTTGAGGCAGATAGTAAATCAGTAATCAAAACTTGGTCTAGAGCAACAATGATTACTCCAGATTTCGTAGGACAAACAATTGCAGTACACAATGGTAGAGCATTTGTACCTGTTTATGTTACTGAAAATATGGTAGGTCACAAATTAGGAGAATTCTCACCAACTCGTTCATTTAGAGGACACGGTGCGGATAGAAAAAACAAAGGTAAAAAATAGTAGGTATGGGAGTTCGTAAGAAAAATATGGCAGACCAACGTAAAGAAGCGAATAAGTCTATCGCTTTTGCAAAGTTGACTAACTGTCCTACATCACCAAGAAAAATGCGTTTGGTGGTTGATCTAGTAAGAGGTTTGGAAGTTGAAAAAGCTTTACAAATCTTGAAATTTAGTTCAAAAGAAGCATCAATCAACGTAGAGAAACTTTTGCTTTCTGCTATTGCTAACTGGCAAGCGAAAAACGAAGGAGCTAGCATCGAAGAAGCGGCTTTATTTGTAAAAGAAATCAGTGTTGATAGCGCAGGTATGTTAAAAAGGTTAAGACCGGCACCACAAGGTCGTGCACATAGAATTAGAAAACGTTCTAATCATGTGACTATCGTGTTGGGAAGTAAGAATAATGCAACTAATTAATCGTAAGTAGAAATGGGACAAAAAACAAATCCAATTGGAAATCGTTTAGGAATTATCAGAGGATGGGAATCTAACTGGTATGGTGGAAATGACTACGGTGATAAATTAGCTGAAGATGATAAAATAAGAAAGTACGTTCGTGCTAGATTATTTAAAGCAAGTGTTTCTAGAATTATTATTGAGCGTACGCTTAAACTTGTAACCGTTACTATCACTACTGCAAGACCTGGTATTATTATTGGGAAAGGTGGAACAGAGGTAGACAAGTTGAAAGAAGAACTTAAGAAAATTACTGGAAATGAGGTTCAAATCAATATTTTTGAAATCAAGCGTCCAGAATTAGATGCTACTTTAGTTGCTTCAAGTGTTGCTCGTCAGATTGAAAATAGAATCTCTTACAAGAGAGCTATCAAGATGTCTATTCAAGCAGCTACAAGAATGAATGCTGAAGGAATCAAAATTGAAATTTCAGGTCGTTTGAACGGTGCTGAGATGGCACGTTCTGAGCATTTCAAAGAAGGTAGAATTCCTCTTTCTACTTTTAGAGCAGATATTGATTATGCACTAGTTGAAGCACATACTACTTATGGAAGATTAGGTATTAAAGTGTGGATTATGAAAGGTGAGGTTTATGGTAAGAGAGAATTGTCTCCGCTAGTTGGCTTAGAGAAAAAGCAAGGTGGTAAAGGTGGTAATTCAAAGAAACAACAACCTCGTAAAAGAAAATAAAACTTAAGAAATGTTACAGCCAAAAAGACTAAAATACCGTAAGGTACAGAAAGCGAAGGGTAATATGAAGGGTAACTCTCAAAGAGGAAACCAACTTTCTAATGGAATGTTTGGAATCAAATCTTTGGATCAAAACTTACTTACATCTCGCCAAATTGAGGCAGCTCGTATTGCGGCAACACGTCATATGAAAAGAGAAGGGCAGTTATGGATTAAAATATTTCCAGACAAGCCTATTACTAAGAAACCTTTAGAAGTACGTATGGGTAAAGGTAAAGGTTCTCCAGAATATTTCGTAGCAGTAGTAAAACCAGGAAGAATTCTATTTGAAGTAGGAGGAGTTCCTTTTGAAGTTGCAAAAGAAGCATTACGTTTAGCAGCACAGAAACTTCCAGTTCAAACTAAGTTTGTAATTGCAAGAGATTTTGATAACGCTTAATATCTAAGAGACATGAAACAATCAGAAATTAAAGAATTATCAGTTGCTGAGTTACAAGAGAAACTAGCAGGATTCAAAAAAAACTATACTGATCTAAAAATGGCACATGCGATTTCTCCTTTGGAAAATCCTTTGCAATTGAAAGCTATTAGAAAAACTGTTGCTAGAATAGCAACTGAATTAACTGGTAGAGCAGCTCAGTAAATATTAGAAAAGATGGAAAAAAGAAATCTTAGAAAAGAAAGAATTGGTGTTGTATCTAGTAACAAAATGGAGAAATCTATCGTTGTTGCAGAGGTAAAGAAAGTAAAACACCCGATGTACGGAAAATTCGTTTTGAAAACGAAAAAGTATGTTGCGCATGACGAATTAAACGACTGCAATATCGGAGATACTGTAAAGATCATGGAAACTAGACCTTTAAGTAAATCTAAACGTTGGAGATTAGTAGAAATCCTAGAAAGAGCTAAATAATATGTTACAGACAGAATCAAGATTAAAAGTAGCAGATAATACTGGAGCTAAAGAAGTTTTAGTAATTAGAGTTTTAGGAGGAACTAAAAAGCGTTACGCTTCGATCGGAGACAAAATTGTTGTTTCTGTAAAAAGTGCAACTCCTAACGGATCTGCAAAGAAAGGACAAGTTCATAGAGCAGTTGTTGTAAGAACTACAAAAGAGATCAGACGTAAAGACGGATCTTATATCAGATTTGATGACAATGCATGTGTATTGTTAAATGCTTCTGAAGAGATGACAGGAACTCGTGTATTCGGACCTGTAGCTAGAGAACTTCGTGATAGACAATTCATGAAAATTGTATCATTAGCACCTGAAGTGCTTTAAAATTATAAAAAATGGCGAAGCTAAAATTAAAGACAGGAGATAACGTAAGAGTTATTGCTGGTGATCAAAAAGGAAAAGAAGGAAAAATCACTCGAGTTTTTGCAGAAAAGAACAGAGCGATTGTAGAAGGTGTTAATTTAGTATCTAAACATACTAAGCCGAGCGCTCAAAGCCCTCAAGGAGGAATTGTGAAGAAAGAAGCTTCTTTAGATGTTTCTAATCTTGCGTTGTTAGAAGACGGTAACGTAACGAAAGTTGGTTATAGATTAGAAGATGGAAAGAAAGTTCGTTTTTCTAAAAAATCAGATAAAGCTATATAATATGAGTTATATACCAAGACTAAAAGAAGATTACGGAACAAGAATTGTATCTGCCTTGACTGAAGAGTTTGGATACAGTAACGTAATGCAAGTACCGAAATTAGATAAGATCGTTATTAGTAAAGGAGTTGGTGCTGCTATTGCTGATAAAAAGTTAATCGAGTATGCTGTTGAAGAATTGGCTACGATTACAGGTCAGAAACCAGTTGTTACTCTTTCTAAGAAAGATATCGCGACATTTAAATTACGTAAAGGTATGCCGATTGGTGTAAAAGTTACGTTGAGAGGTGTTAAGATGTATGAGTTTTTGGATAGATTAATTACTGCTTCATTACCACGTGTAAGAGACTTTAACGGAATCAAAGCCAATGGTTTTGATGGACGTGGAAACTATACATTAGGAATTACTGAACAAATTATTTTCCCTGAGATCAATATTGATAAAGTGAATAAGATTGGTGGAATGGATATTACATTTGTAACTTCTGCGCCAACTGATAAAGAAGCTAAATCATTATTAACTGAAATGGGATTACCATTTAAAAAGAACTAAGATATGGCTAAAGAATCAATGAAAGCCCGTGAGGTGAAAAGAGAGAAAGTTGTAGCTAAGTATGCAGAGAAAAGAAAAGCTTTGAAAGAAGCTGGTGATTACGATGCTTTACAAAAGTTACCTAAAAATGCATCTCCAATCCGTTTGCACAATCGTTGTAAGTTGACTGGAAGACCTAAAGGTTATATGCGTCAATTTGGAATTTCTCGTGTGACTTTCCGTGAGTTGGCAAACCAAGGTTTGATCCCAGGTGTAAGAAAAGCTAGTTGGTAAACTACCAATTAACAATATTAAAAACTCTATTTCTTTGGAAATAGAGTTTTTTTTCATATAAATTTCAGAAAGGTTGAAGATATTATACATATTTTAGTATCTTTGCACGCTGTTATTTGTATGAGAATGACTGAATTCAACGAAAATTGACCTCGAAAGGTGCGATTTTGTTGAGAAAAAATGAATATAAATTGATTTCAGGTTTTGTCTTAGAGTAAGACGAAAAACCGTAATCGCAAATAAGTATATATGTACACAGATCCAATTGCAGATTATCTTACAAGGATAAGAAATGCTGCAGCAACCGGACACAGAGTTGTGGAAATTCCTGCTTCAAACCTGAAGAAGAATATGACCAAAATTTTGTTCGAGCAAGGTTACATTTTGAGCTACAAGTTCGAGAGCACTACTGTTCAAGGAACTATCAAAATTGCCTTAAAGTATGATGCTGACTCTAAAGAGCCAGTGATTAAAAAATTAGAACGTATTAGTACACCAGGACTAAGACAGTATGTGAATGCATCAGAGATGCCTCGCGTATTGAATGGTTTAGGTATTGCTATCGTTTCAACTTCTAAAGGTGTGATGACTAACAAGAAAGCACGTCAAGAGAATGTTGGAGGAGAGGTTTTATGTTACGTTTATTAATAAAGAGATAGTATTATGTCAAGAATAGGAAAAAACCCAATCGCAATCGCAGAAGGTGTGACCGTTACTATCGCTGGTAATTCAATTACTGTAAAAGGTAAATTAGGTGAATTGACTCAGGAAGTTAATGGAGGTATCACAGTAAAACAAGAAGAGAATACTTTAATCGTTGAAAGACCGTCAGACAGTAAAGCTGATAGAGCTAACCACGGTTTATATAGATCTTTGATCAGTAATATGGTTCAAGGAGTTGCAACAGGATTTACTAAAGAATTAGAATTAGTAGGTGTTGGATATAGAGCTTCAAACCAAGGACAAAAATTAGATTTAGCCTTAGGATTTTCTCATAATATCGTTTTGGATATTGCTCCAGAAGTAAAAGTTGAGACAGTTTCTGAAAAAGGTAAGAATCCAATTGTAAAGTTAAGTTCATTTGATAAGCAATTAGTAGGTCAAGTAGCTGCTAAGATCCGTGGATTCAGAAGACCAGAGCCGTACAAAGGTAAAGGTGTTAAGTTTGTTGGTGAAGAATTAAGAAGAAAAGCAGGTAAATCTGCATAATTTATAGAAAATATATTATGGCATTATCAAAGCTTGAAAGAAGACAAAGAATTAAATCTAGAATTAGAAAAGTTGTTTCTGGTACATCTGCAAGACCTCGTCTTTCTGTTTACAGAAGTAACAAAGAAATCTATGCTCAGATTGTTGATGACGTAGCGGGAACTACTTTAGTATCTGTTTCGTCTAGAGATAAGGGAGTTGACGCTAAGGGATCTAAATCCGAAGTAGCTACTACAGTTGGAAAAGCAGTTGCTGAAAAAGCAATCGCAGCAAAAATCGAAACAGTTTCTTTTGATAGAAATGGGTTTTTATACCACGGAAGAGTTAAAGCATTAGCTGAAGCAGCTAGAGAAGCTGGTTTAAAATTTTAAGAAGTAAAGTATGTATCAAAAATATAAAAACGTAGAATTAGTTAAGCCAAGTGGTTTAGAGCTTGTTGATCACTTAGTAGGTGTAAACAGGGTTACTAAAGTAACGAAGGGTGGACGCGCATTCGGATTTTCTGCAATTGTTGTTGTAGGAGATGGAAACGGAGTTGTAGGTCACGGTTTAGGGAAATCTAAAGATGTTGCATCTGCAATTGCAAAAGCAATTGAAGACGCTAAGAAAAACTTAGTTAGAATTCCAATTATCAACGCTACTTTGCCACATGAGCAAAAAGGGAAGTTTGGTGGAGCAAGAGTATTCTTGAAGCCTGCATCTCATGGTACTGGAGTTATTGCCGGTGGAGCTGTACGTGCGGTATTAGATTCAGTTGGAGTACATGATGTATTATCAAAGTCTCAAGGATCTTCTAACGCTCATAATGTAGTAAAAGCAACTTTTGACGCTTTGTTACAATTACGTAGCGCTCATACTATTGCTAAGCAAAGAGGAGTTTCTTTAGATAAAGTTTTTAACGGATAAATCGAAGAACGATGGGAAAAATTAAAATAAAACAAGTAAAAAGCCAAATCAGACGCGAGGGTTCTCAAAAGAAAACCTTAATAGCTTTAGGGTTACGTAAACTGAATCAAGTTGTAGAGCACGAAGCTTCAGCAACGATACTTGGTATGGTAAATAAGGTTAATCACTTAGTTTCTGTAGAAGAAATTAAATAAACAATATTCACGTAATGAGTTTAAATAACTTACAACCCGCAGCTGGTTCAGTTAAAAAGGGTAAGAGAATAGCAAGAGGTGAAGGTTCTGGTAAAGGTGGAACTGCAGCTAGAGGTCACAACGGTCAAAAATCACGTTCAGGATATTCAAGAAAAATTGGATTTGAAGGTGGTCAAATGCCTTTGCAAAGACGTGTTCCTAAGTTTGGATTTACAAACATTAACCGTAAAGAGTATCAAGGAATCAATCTTGATAAATTGCAAGAGTTTTTGGATGCAGGAAAAATTACTGAGACTGTAGATTTAGCATCTTTAGTAGCATCTGGTTTAGCTCACAAAAATGATTTAGTAAAAGTACTAGGTCGTGGTGAGTTAAAAGCAAAGTTGAACATTACTGCACATAAATTTACTGCATCTGCCAAAGCGGCAATCGAAGCAGCAGGTGGAACAGCAGTAACTTTATAAGAAAGATTTAAGTAAATGAAAAATTTTATAGAAACCTTACAAAACATTTGGAAAATAGAAGAACTTAGAAATAAGATTCTTTTAACACTTGGTTTAATGGCGGTTTACCGTTTTATGGCTCAAATTCCTCTTCCAGGAATTGATCCTACTCAGTTGACAGCTTTGGAAAATCAAGCAGATGGAGGTCTGTTAGGTTTGTTAAATGCATTTACAGGAGGGGCGTTTTCTAGAGCATCTATAATGGCTCTAGGGATTATGCCATATATTTCTGCTTCAATTGTAGTTCAGTTAATGGGAATCGCGGTTCCTTATTTACAGAAGCTTCAAAAAGATGGTGAAAGTGGAAGAAAGAAAACTACACAAATCACACGTTGGTTGACTATTGGAATTACTTTAGTTCAAGGACCTGCTTACATTACTAACATGGCTTCTATTTTGCCAGAATCTGCTTTTGTTGCAGATGCAGTAGTTGGTACTGGATTCTTCTGGTTCTCGTCTATGATTCTTTTGATGGCAGGTACTGTGTTTGCTATGTGGTTAGGAGAGAGAATTACTGATAAAGGAATTGGTAACGGTATTTCGTTATTAATTATGATTGGTATTATCGCTCGTTTCCCTTCATCTTTTGCACAAGAGTTAGCTTCTAAAACAGCTAGTGGTGGTGCAGGTGGAGTAATGATGATATTGTTAGAAATTGTAGTTTGGTTCTTAGTGATCTTGGCTTCAGTGTTACTTGTGACAGCGGTTCGTAGAATTGCGGTTCAATATGCAAGAAGAACTGTAGTGGGAGATGTTAAGGATGTGGAAGGTACAAGACAATACATTCCGTTAAAATTAAATTCAGCCGGTGTAATGCCTATCATTTTTGCACAAGCAATTATGTTTATCCCTGGAGCTTTGGCTCAAAAAGCAGAAGGATCTTTCCAAGCGATTGGAGCTAGTTTTGCTGATATGAATGGGTTAGGATACAATGTTTTGTTTGCTGTGTTGATTATTGTGTTTAGTTATTTCTATACTGCGATAACAATTCCAACAAATAAAATGGCTGACGATTTAAAGCGTAGTGGAGGGTTTATTCCGGGAATAAGACCAGGACATGAAACTGCTGAGAGATTGGATTCAATCTTGTCACGTATTACATTTCCAGGTTCATTGTTCTTAGCGTTGTTGGCAATTTTACCAGCGATCGCTGTTCAATTTGGAATTCAACAAAACTGGGCATTATTTTACGGGGGTACGTCATTGATCATTATGGTTGGTGTAGCTATCGATACTATTCAACAAATTAACTCTTACTTATTGAACAGTCATTATGACGGTTTGATGAAGGTAGGAAATAAAAGAAAATCATCATTGTAATATGGCTAAACAAGCTGCAATACAACAAGACGGAACAATTACTGAAGCATTGTCTAATGCAATGTTTAGAGTAGAACTTGAGAACGGTCATATCGTAACCGCTCATATATCTGGTAAAATGCGTATGCATTATATCAAATTGTTACCTGGCGATAAAGTGAAGTTAGAAATGAGTCCTTATGATTTATCTAAGGCTCGAATTACTTATAGATACTAAAACATTATACGATGAAAGTAAGAGCATCAATAAAAAAGAGAAGTGCCGAGTGCAAGATTGTGCGTAGAAAAGGCAGATTATATGTAATCAACAAAAAGAATCCTAGATTCAAACAAAGACAAGGGTAAGTTATGGCAAGAATAGCAGGAATTGACATACCAAAAAACAAAAGAGGAGTTATTTCTTTAACTTACATTTTTGGAATTGGTAGCAGTAGAGCTAAAGAAATTTTAGCGAACGCAGGAGTAGATGAAAGCATCAAGGTTCAAGATTGGACTGATGAGCAAATTGGAGCAATCCGTGAGCAAGCTGGATCATTCACTATTGAAGGTGAATTACGTTCAGAAACTCAATTGAACATCAAACGTTTGATGGACATCGGATGTTACAGAGGAATTCGTCATAGATCTGGTCTTCCATTAAGAGGACAAAGAACTAAAAACAACTCTAGAACAAGAAAAGGTAAAAGAAAAACTGTAGCTAACAAAAAGAAAGCTACTAAATAATAACTAGAAATTATGGCTAAATCAAATTCAAAAAAGCGTAAGGTTATTGTTGAGTCTGTGGGTGAAGCGCACATCACGGCTTCATTTAACAACATCATTATTTCTTTAACAAACAAAAAAGGAGATGTGATTTCTTGGTCATCTGCTGGTAAGCAAGGATTTAGAGGTTCTAAAAAGAATACTCCTTATGCTGCTCAAACGGCTGCAGAAGATTGTGCAAAAGTTGCTCATGAAGCTGGATTAAGAAAAGTAAAAGTTTATGTAAAAGGACCAGGTAACGGACGTGAGTCTGCGATCAGAACTTTGCATAACAATGGAATTGAAGTTACTGAAATCATTGATGTAACACCTATTCCTCATAATGGTTGTCGTCCACCAAAGAGACGTAGAGTATAATTAATTTTAAATTTGATTAGGAATTCGGTTGTCGGAGGAGTTCGCCTTAATTCACAATCCCTAATTATAAAACAATAAGAAATGGCAAGATATACAGGACCAAAAACTAAAATTGCTCGTAAGTTTGGAGAAGCGATTTTCGGAGATGACAAATCTTTCGAAAAAAGAAATTACCCTCCAGGGCAACATGGTAATGCAAGACGTAGAGGAAAGAAATCTGAATACGCAATGCAATTACAAGAAAAACAAAAAGCAAAGTATTCTTATGGAATATTAGAGCGTCAATTCAGTAACTTGTTTAAAAAAGCATCAAACAGTAAAGGTATTACTGGTGAAGTTTTATTACAATTATGTGAATCTCGTTTGGATAATGTGGTTTTCCGTATGGGGATCTCAAATTCTCGTAGAGGAGCTCGTCAGTTAGTATCTCACAGACATATCACTGTAAATGGAGAAATCTTAAACGTTCCTTCATATTCATTACAACCAGGTGATGTTATTGCTGTAAGAGAAAAGTCTAAATCTTTAGTTGCTATTGAAGATGCATTGGCTGCAAACAGCAATGTATACGAGTGGTTAACTTGGAATTCTGATACTAAGCAAGGAACTTTTGTTTCTGTACCAGAAAGACTTCAGATTCCTGAGAACATCAAAGAACAATTAATAGTAGAGTTATACTCTAAATAATTTTTGACACCCGTTAAACTATGGCAATTTTAAATTTTCAGAAACCCGACAAAGTAATAATGATTGAATCTACTGATTTTGAAGGTAGATTTGAGTTTAGACCTTTAGAACCAGGTTTTGGTTTAACAGTAGGTAACGCATTGAGAAGAGTATTACTTTCTTCTTTAGAAGGATTTGCAATTACATCTTTGAGAAAAGAAGGTGTTGAGCATGAATTCTCTACTATAGAAGGAGTTGTGGAAGATGTTACTGAAATTATCCTTAATCTTAAGCAAGTACGCTTTAAGAAACAAATTGAAGATACTGATAGAGAAACAGTTTCTATTTCAGTTTCAGGACAAGAGCAAATCACTGCTGGTGATATCCAGAAGTTTACATCAGGTTTCCAAGTATTAAATCCAGATTTAGTTATCTGTAACTTAGAAAGCAGTGTAAAGTTTGATATGGAAATTACTATCGAAAAAGGTAGAGGTTTCGTACCTGCAGAAGAGAACAAGAAAGTAAATGTGCCTATGGGAACTATTTTTACTGATTCAATTTACACTCCGATAAAGAATGTAAAATATGCAGTAGAAAATTACCGTGTAGAACAAAAAACGGATTATGAAAAATTAGTTTTTGACATCGTTACTGATGGTTCTATCAACCCAAAAGATGCATTAACAGAAGCAGCGAAAATTTTAATCCACCACTTTATGTTGTTCTCAGATGAGAGAATTACTTTGGAGGCTGATGAAATTGCTCAAACTGAAACATATGATGAGGAATCATTACATATGCGTCAGTTGTTGAAAACGAAACTAATTGATATGGATTTATCAGTTAGAGCGTTGAACTGTTTGAAAGCTGCAGAAGTTGAAACTCTTGGAGATTTAGTATCATTCAACAAAAATGACTTGATGAAGTTCCGTAATTTCGGTAAAAAGTCTTTAACAGAATTAGATGAATTAGTTCATGTTAAAGGTTTGAATTTCGGTATGGATTTAAGTAAGTACAAATTAGATAAAGATTAATCTTTCATAATTTGCTCTCCGCACAAGGCGGATTGAGCAAGATGAAAGCAAAAAACAAAAGTCATGAGACACGGAAAAAAATTCAACCATTTAGGGAGACAAACTGCACATAGAAAGTCTATGTTGGCTAATATGGCATGTTCATTAATTGAGCACAAGCGTATTAACACTACAGAAGCTAAAGCGAAAGCTTTACGTCAGTTCGTTGAACCGATTATCACAAAATCTAAAAATGACACTACGCATAACCGTAGATTAGTTTTTAGCGTTTTAAGAAACAAGTTTGCTGTTACTGAATTGTTTAAAGAAGTATCAGTAAAGGTTGCTGACCGTCCAGGTGGATATGTTCGTATCATCAAATTAGGAAACCGTCAAGGAGATAATGCTTCTATGTGTATGGTGGAATTAGTTGATTACAACGAAATTTACAATCCAAATGGAGCTAAGAAGAAAAAATCTACTCGTAGAGGAAGAAAGAAAGCTGACACTGTAGCGGCACCGGCTGCTGAAGCCCCTGCTGCGGAAGAAACTAAATCTTCTGAAGAATAAGATGTTATATCAATAACAATAATATAAAGGATAAACTAATTTTTAGTTTATCCTTTTTTTATATACGATAAGGAAATGTAATACGCATTTATTATCTTTGCACAGCGAAAAAAAGTACATTATAATTTTTGAGTTGAAACAGAAGTTTTAACGAACGTAGATCTTATACATATGAATTACAAGAATTTAAAAAGAGCAATTTTATTATTAGAAGACGGAACTATTTTCGAAGGTAAATCGGTAGGAATCGAAGGATCTTCATTTGGGGAAGTTTGTTATAATACAGGTATGACAGGATACCAAGAGATTTTTACGGATCCTTCTTATTCTGGTCAACTAATGGTTACAACCAATGCGCATATTGGTAACTATGGAGTGAATGATGACGAGGTTGAATCAGATGGTATTAAGATCGCTGGATTGATTTGTCGTAATTTCAGTTTTCCATATTCTAGAGATAGATCTAATGGATCTTTAGAAGAATATTTAGAGAAGCATAATTTACTTGCTATTACTGATGTTGATACAAGAGCATTGGTTAGTTATATTAGAGATAGAGGAGCGATGAATGCTGTTGTTTCTACTGATGTTGAAAATATTGAAGGTTTAAAAGCGCAATTGAAGGAAGTTCCTAATATGGAAGGTTTGGATTTAGCTTCAACAGTTTCTACTAAAGAACCATATTTTTATGGGGATGAAAATGCAACGTATAAGGTTTCTGCACTTGATTTAGGGATAAAAACAAATATCTTAAGAAATTTAGCAAAAAGAGATTGTTATATCAAAGTGTTTCCAAATACAGCTTCTTTAGAAGAATTGAAAGCATTTAATCCTGATGGATACTTTTTATCAAATGGACCTGGTGATCCAGAACCATTAAAGAATGCTCAAAAAGTTGCGGGAGAAATTATCGACCAAAACTTACCGTTATTTGGAATCTGTTTAGGACATCAAGTGATTGGAATTTCTCAAGGTGTTACAACTAAAAAGATGCATAATGGACATAGAGGGATCAACCATCCTGTGAAAAACTTAATTACTGGTAAAGGAGAAATTACTTCTCAGAACCATGGTTTCGTAATTGATAGAGCTTCTTTAGAAGGAAATGAAAATGTTGAAGTAACGCATATTCATTTAAATGATAATACAGTTGCAGGAATTGCGATTAAAGATAAGAACTGTTTCTCTGTACAATATCATCCAGAAGCAAACCCTGGACCACATGATTCTTCATATTTGTTCGATCAATTTATCGGAAATTTAAAGAAATAAAAACCTTAACGTTATCGTGATATGGCTGTTCTTAGATAGTGTTATATTGGAGCTTGAATTAACGAATACGATTTAGGAAATAAAATAGAAATAAGAAAGTAATTTATAAGTGCTTTTGTAAATTGCATACGAATTAAGAATAAACTAAAAAATAAATAAAATGAGCGTAATTATTAGCATTCATGCACGTCAGATTTTTGACTCAAGAGGAAATCCTACAGTAGAAGTAGATGTTATCACAGAAAGTGGAGTATTAGGTAGAGCAGCAGTTCCTTCTGGGGCTTCAACTGGTGAACACGAAGCTGTAGAATTAAGAGACGGTGGATCTGATTTTATGGGGAAAGGTGTTTTAACTGCAGTGAACAATGTAAACACTTCTATTGCTGAAGAATTATTAGGTTTTTCTGTATTTGAGCAAAATGCTATTGATCAAGCAATGATCGATATAGATGGTACGCCAAATAAATCTAAATTAGGTGCTAACGCAATTTTAGGAGTTTCATTAGCTGTAGCAAAAGCTGCTGCTAACGAATTGAATCAACCTTTATACCGTTATATTGGTGGAGTAAGTGCAAACACACTTCCAGTACCAATGATGAACATTGTAAATGGTGGATCTCATTCAGATGCGCCGATTGCATTCCAAGAGTTTATGATTATGCCAGTTATGGCTACTTCTTTTTCTCATGCATTGAAAATTGGATCTGAGGTATTCCATAACTTAGCTAAGATTTTACATGGTAGAGGATTGAGTACTGCAGTTGGAGATGAAGGAGGATTTGCTCCAACATTTGATGGAACTGAAGATGCTATTGAAACTGTATTATCTGCAATTGAAAAAGCTGGATATAAGCCAGGTGAAGAAGTAATGTTGGCATTGGATTGTGCTGCTGCTGAATTCTTCGAAGATGGTAAATATAACTATGCTAAGTTTGAAGGAGAAAATGGAGCGGTAAGAACTTCTGAAGAGCAAGCTGATTATTTAGCTGAATTATCTCAAAAATATCCAATCATTTCTATTGAAGATGGAATGGATGAAAATGACTGGGAAGGATGGAAATACTTAACTGAAAAAATCGGTGATAAAGTACAATTAGTTGGTGATGATTTATTCGTAACTAATGTTGAGCGTTTATCTAAAGGTGTTGAAGAAGGTATTGCTAATTCTATTTTGATTAAAGTAAACCAAATCGGAACTTTAACAGAAACTATTGCTGCTGTAAATATGGCCAAGAATGCTGGATTTACTTCTGTAATGTCTCATAGGTCTGGAGAGACTGAAGACAATACAATTGCTGATTTAGCAGTTGCTTTGAATACAGGACAAATTAAGACAGGTTCTGCTTCAAGATCTGATCGTATGGCAAAATACAATCAATTGTTAAGAATTGAGGAAGAGTTAGAAGAGCAAGCATACTATCCACAGGATAAAGCTTTCAAATTGAGCTAAGAATCTCATAATTATATTATAAGCCGTTTCATGTTCGAAACGGCTTTTTTTTGTTTAAAATCCACGGTGTTAATTGGAAAACCAATTATTGTTTTCACTACGATTTAGCGAAATTCACATATTTACACTAACACTATCCCTGTTCGTGGTTGAAATATTAAGTAATTAACAAAAATATATGGATTTTATTGCGAATTTTTTTGGTAGAAAAACAAGGGATTTTATGTAAATTTGCATCTCTTGGAAAGAGAAGCTTAAAATCCAACAAAAAAAATTAAAATATGTCTGAAACAGCGAAACTAAAAGTAAACGGTAAAGAATACGAATTTCCTTTATTAAAAGGAACTGAAAATGAATTAGCAATTGATATAAAATCATTGAGAGCCGCTACTGAAGGAGTTATCACGTTGGATTCAGGATATAAAAATACAGGGTCTTGTGAAAGTGCTGTAACTTTTTTAGATGGAGAAAAAGGTATTCTAAGATATAGAGGTTATTCTATTGAAGAATTGGCTAGCAAGTCTAACTTTTTAGAAAGTTCATATTTGTTGATTTTTGGTGAATTGCCAACAGCAGTAGAGTTGAAGAAATTCCATGATGATATCTTAGCTGAATCATTGGTTGATGAGGATATTAAAAAAATCTTAGATGGTTTTCCTAAATCAGCGCATCCAATGGGAGTGGTATCTGCCTTAACAAGTTCTTTGATAGCTTTTAATCCTGAGTCGGTTAATATCGAGTCAAGTGAAGATATGTACGATGCTATCGTAAAATTATTAGCTAAGTTTCCAGTGTTAGCTGCTTGGACGTTGCGTAAAAAACAAGGATTGCCATTAGATTATGGTGATGTGAATTTAGGCTATGTTGAAAACATGTATAAAATGATGTTCTCAAAGCCAAACTGTGAGTTCAAAGCGAATCCTGTTGTTTTAAATGCGTTGGATAAGTTATTGATTTTACATGCTGATCATGAGCAAAACTGTTCTACTTCTACGGTAAGAATTGTTGGTTCTTCTCATGCTGGTTTGTTTGCCTCTATCTCTGCAGGTATTTCTGCATTATGGGGACCATTACATGGTGGTGCAAATCAAGCTGTAATTGAAATGTTGGAAGATATTAAAAATGACGGTGGTGACTACAACAAGTATATCGCTAAAGCAAAAGATAAAAATGATCCTTTCCGTTTGATGGGATTCGGACATAGAGTTTATAAGAATTTTGATCCTCGTGCAAAAATTATTCAAGTAGCAGCAGAAGAAGTATTAGCTGATCTTGGAATTAATGATCCAGTATTGGAAATTGCAAAAGGATTGGAAAAAGTTGCATTGAGTGATGAGTACTTTAAATCTCGTAACTTATATCCAAATGTAGATTTCTATTCAGGAATTATTTACAGAGCTTTAGGAATTCCTGTTGAAATGTTTACAGTAATGTTTGCATTAGGTAGATTACCAGGATGGATTGCTCAATGGAAAGAAATGAGAATGAAGCATGAACCAATTGGACGTCCACGTCAGTTGTATACTGGAGAGGTTTTAAGAGGATTCGAGCCTATTGAGAAAAGATAATTAAATAAATTATATTTGAACCCCCATAGTTTTTCTATGGGGGTTTTTTGTTAAAAATAGTTTTATGGCTGAAAAGTTTTTAATGGTGGCACCACTTACAGCAACTGCCGAATTGAAAGATGAATTTGAAACAGTAGTTTCAAAATTAAAACATATTGGATTACAGATTTTGGTAATGCCGGTTTCTGATGTAGTTAAGGGAAATCAATATTTGTGTTCTAGAGATTGGATTTCATTCGACGTTGGAAAAGTAGCCACGGTGTATCCAATGTCCTTGTTGGAGCGTCAAAGAGAAAGAAATGACATGGTGTTTGAAATATTGGAACAAGATGGGTACGAAGTTTCGGATGTGATAGATTTTACCGATGCTGAAACGGAAGGTGTCTTTTTGGAAGGATTGAGTAGTGTTGTTTTGGATAGAAATGCTAAAGTGGCTTATTTAAGTGTATCTAGTGTTTGTGATCTAGATCTGTTTATTGAGTTTTGCGAGGAATTAGAATATACTCCAATCATATTTAATGAAGAATTTTCAAATAAAAATGAGGTTTTAAAAACATCTAAAATTATTACCATTTGTAAAGACTTTATTTTAGTTTGTTCAACGTTTATAGAGAATAAAAAAGAGAGAAAATTAGTTTTGACACAGCTAAAAAAATCAGGAAGGGAAATAATTTATTTAGATAAAAATCAAATTGAATCATTTGCTAATGATGTGGTACAATGCGTTGGTAAGGATGGAGATGCGTTTGTCTTGGTCTCTAAAACAGCATTTGCTGTATTGAAGGACGACCAAAAAGAAAAAATAAAAAAGTACGGGGCAATTAAAGTGATTGATTGTACGACGATAGAAAAATTTGCAAATCATAGTCTTGGAGCTATGATGAATAAAATTGTTGAATAAAAAAAGGAGCCCAAAGGCTCCTTTTTTGTTATTCTATTTTCTCTTTGTTTTTCTTGATTTTAACAGTTAATTCGTTGCTTTTTTTGTCGAGATCCATTACAATGGAATCCCCTTCAGAAAGCTTGGAATTAACAATTTCCTCAGCCAAAGCATCTTCAACATATTTTTGAATAGCCCTTTTTAGTGGTCTGGCTCCGTAATTTTTATCAAAGCCTTTTTCAGCAATATAATCCTTCGCACTATCACTTAGTTGAAGTGTGTATCCAAGAGAAGAAACTCTGTCTAAAAGTTTTTTCAATTCAATAGTGATGATATTATGGATGTCTGCTTTTTCTAAGGAGTTGAAAATAATTACATCGTCAATTCTGTTAATAAATTCAGGAGCAAAAGATTTTTTCAATGCATTTTCAATAATTCCTTTTGCATGATCATTTGCTTGTTCTACTTTTGCAGCAGTTCCAAAACCAACTCCTCCGCCAAAGTCCTTTAATTGACGTGCTCCAATATTAGAAGTCATTATGATCACGGTATTTCTAAAGTCGATTTTACGACCTAAACTATCGGTAACAAATCCCTCATCTAAAATTTGAAGTAACATATTGAAAACATCAGGGTGCGCTTTTTCGATTTCATCTAATAAAACTACCGCATAAGGTTTTCTTCTTACTTTTTCCGTTAATTGTCCGCCTTCTTCATAACCAACATAACCTGGAGGCGCACCAATTAATCTTGAAATAGAGAATTTCTCCATGTATTCACTCATATCAATTCTGATCAATGAATCACTTGAGTCAAATAATTCACTTGCTAAAATTTTAGCCAATTGAGTTTTACCAACACCCGTAGAACCTAAAAAGATAAAAGAACCAATAGGTTTGTTAGGGTCTTTTAGACCGATTCTATTTCTTTGAATGGCCTTTACAACTTTTGCTACAGCATCATCTTGTCCGATTACCTTTCCTTTGATTTTTTCTGGTAATTCTCCAAGTTTATTTGTCTCTGCTTCAGCAACTCTGTTAACAGGAATTCCGGTCATCATCGAAACAACTTCGGCTACATTATCTTCTGTTACAATTTGTTTGTTTTCTTTAGACGCTTCTTCCCATTGGTTTTGAGCTGATTTTAACGCCGCCTCAATGTTTTTCTCGTCATCTCTTAGCTTTGCTGCTTCTTCGTATTTTTGACGGTTTACAGCGTTTGTTTTACTTTCTTTAATATCTTCTAATCTTTTTTCAAGTTCTAAGATTTGTTCTGGTACAACAATGTTTGTAATATGTATTCTAGATCCGGCTTCATCTAAAGCGTCAATAGCTTTGTCTGGTAGAAATCTATCCGTCATATATCTATTCGTTAATTTAACGCAGGCTTCAATCGCATCTTCAGTATATAGCACATTGTGATGATCTTCATATTTTTCTTTGATATTATGAAGTATCTGCACCGTTTCATCTATAGAAGTAGGCTCTACAATGATTTTTTGAAAACGTCTTTCTAAGGCTCCATCTTTTTCAATGTTTTGTCTGTATTCATCAAGAGTGGTAGCTCCAATACATTGAATTTCTCCTCGAGCCAAAGCTGGTTTTAACATGTTAGAGGCATCCAAGGAACCAGTAGCCCCTCCTGCACCTACAATAGTATGAATTTCATCAATAAACAAGATGATGTCTTGGTTTTTTTCCAATTCATTCATCAAGGCTTTCATTCTTTCTTCGAATTGCCCTCTGTATTTTGTCCCTGCAACTAAACTTGCAAGATCAAGAGAAATTATACGTTTGTCGAATAGGATTCTAGAAACTTTTCTTTGAACAATTCTTAAAGCAAGTCCTTCAGCTATGGCAGATTTACCAACTCCTGGTTCTCCAATAAGCATTGGATTGTTCTTTTTTCTTCTACTTAAAATTTGAGAAACGCGTTCAATTTCTTCCTTACGGCCAACTACTGGGTCTAAGGAGTGATCTTCTGCCATAGCTGTCAAGTCTCTACCAAAATTATCTAATACCGGAGTTTTAGATTTAGTATTTGCTTTTTTTGCCGGTTGTGGGTCAAAAGGATTTGGTTTGCTATCCGAAAACTCGTCATCTTGACTACTTTCAGCAGTCGGTAATTCTGGTAAATCATCCGTGCTGCTTTCTAGTTGCTTGAATAATGATTTTACATCATTGTAATTGATTTCAAAATTATTCAACAGTTTTGTTGTAGGGTCATTTTCATTGCGTAAAATACACAATAGAAGATGAGCAGTATTTACCGCTGTGTCTTGATATAGTTTAGCTTCTAAGAAAGTTGTTTTCAACGCCTTTTCAGCTTGTCTAGTCAAATGTAGTTTTTTCTTATCAGTATCTTCCATGATACTTGGCTCTGAAGGGTTCAAAGCCTCAATTTTTTTCTTTAAATAATCTAGATTTACATCCAGTGTTGTCAATATGTCAATAGCTTTCCCTTCAGCTTTTCTTAGAATGCCTAAAACTAAATGTTCTGTGCCAATAAAATCATGGCTCAGTCTTAATGCTTCCTCTTTGCTGTATCCTATAACATCTTTTACTTTTTGTGAGAAATTATCGTCCATAGTTATTGTTTTGATTTAGGTAAATTTAGTAGAAATTTTTATAAAAAATTACAAAATTTCGTTTATAGTTGATCAAAAATTAGATTATTAACATTTTTTTATAAAAAAAGACGCTGATTTTCAGCTGTATAAATGATGTTGAAAACCTGGTGAAAATGTTAATAACTCTATTCAAATGAAGCACTAGTATTTCTTGCCTAAAAGTGTAAAAATTGTATCTTGCTTATCAGAAAAAAAACTAAGTAAAACTAAATATATTTTTATGGCAGACGGGGATAAGTTGATACCTATCAATATAGAAGAACAAATGAAATCGGCATACATTGATTATTCAATGTCGGTTATCGTATCGAGAGCATTACCAGATGTACGTGATGGTTTAAAACCAGTACATAGAAGGGTTTTGTTTGGGATGCATGAATTAGGTATTAAGGCTACCGGATCTTATAAGAAATCGGCAAGAATTGTTGGAGAGGTATTAGGAAAATTTCACCCCCATGGTGATACTTCTGTGTATGATGCAATGGTTCGTATGGCTCAGGATTGGAGTGTACGTTACATGATGGTTGACGGTCAAGGGAATTTTGGTTCTGTGGATGGTGATAGTCCGGCAGCAATGCGTTATACAGAGGTGAGGATGAAGAAAATATCAGAGGATATGTTGGCTGATATTGAGAAAGATACTGTAGATCATAAGTTGAACTTTGATGATACTTTACAAGAACCAACAGTGTTGCCAACACGTATCCCAACTTTATTAGTAAATGGAGCTTCTGGTATTGCAGTAGGGATGGCGACAAATATGCCACCACACAACCTTACAGAAGTAGTAGGAGGGACGATTGCTTATATAGATAATAACGATATAGAGATTGATGAATTGATGGAGCACATTAAAGCTCCTGACTTCCCAACTGGAGGTGTGTTGTACGGTACGGAAGGTATCAAAGAGGCATTTCATACAGGTAGAGGAAGAATTATAATGCGTGCAAAAGCTTCTTTTGAAGAAGTAAATGGACGTGAGTGTATCATTGTTACTGAGATTCCTTATCAGATCAACAAGGCAGAAATGATTAAGAAAACTGCCGAGTTGGTAAATGAAAAGAGATTGGAAGGGATTGCAAATATTCGTGATGAATCCGATAGAAACGGAATGAGAATCGTTTATGTTTTAAAACGTGATGCGATACCGAATATTGTAATGAACAAGTTGTTTAAATATACTTCTCTTCAAACATCATTCAGTGTAAATAACATTGCTTTGGTGAATGGACGACCTGAAATGTTGAACTTAAAGCAAATGATTCATCATTTTGTAGAGCACAGACATGAGGTAGTTGTGAGAAGAACTCAATTTGAGCTGAAGAAGGCTGAAGCGAGAGCTCATATTCTTGAAGGATTGATCATTGCAAGTGATAATATTGATGAAGTAATTGCTATCATAAAAGCGTCTGGTAATGCAGATGAAGCAAGAGCTAAATTGATTGAAAGATTTAGTCTTACCGAGATTCAGGCGAAAGCAATTGTAGAAATGCGATTGAGACAGCTAACGGGTCTGGAGCAAGATAAATTAAGAAGTGAGTATGATGAAATAATGCTTTTGATTACTGACTTGAAAGATATTTTAGCGAATGAGTCAAGAAGAATGGGGATCATTAAGGATGAGCTTATTGAAGTAAGAAGCAAATACGGTGATGAGAGAAGATCTCAAATCGAATTTGGTGGTGCTGATATGAGAATTGAGGATATGATTCCTGATTCTAAAGTGGTGGTTACTATATCTCATGCAGGGTATGTGAAAAGAACATTATTGTCTGAATACAAAACTCAAAATAGAGGAGGTAGAGGACAGAAAGGAGTTTCAACGAGAAGTGAAGATTTCTTAGAGCATTTATTTGTTGGGACAAATCATCAATACATGATGTTCTTTACTCAAAAAGGAAAAGTTTTCTGGATGCGTGTTTACGAAATTCCAGAAGGAGGTAAAGTTGCCAAAGGGCGTGCATTGCAAAATCTAATCAACATCGAAAATGATGATAAGGTAAAAGCGTTTTTGGTAACTCAAGATTTAAAAGATCAGGATTATATCAACAGTCATTATATCATTATGGCGACCAAGAAAGGTCAGGTGAAAAAGACCTTGTTAGAGCAGTACTCTAGGCCACGTACAAATGGTATCGCAGCCATTACAATTAAAGAGGGTGATGAGTTGTTAGAAGCAAAACTGACTACAGGTGATAGCCAAGTGATGTTGGCATTGAAATCTGGGAAATCTATTCGTTTTGAAGAAGAAAAAACGAGACCAATGGGGCGTGGAGCTTCTGGTGTTAGAGGTATAACACTAGGACATGAAGAAGATGAAGTTGTTGGAATGGTTGCAGTGAATGATATGGAAAGCAACATCCTTGTGGTTTCAGAAAAAGGATATGGTAAGCGTTCTAGTTTAGAAGATTATAGAATTACGAACAGAGGTGGTAAAGGTGTTAAAACTTTGAATATATCTGAAAAGACTGGTGATGTTGTAGCAATTAAAAATGTTACAGATGATGATGATTTAATGATTATCAATAAATCGGGTATTACTATTCGTCTTGCCGTTAGTGGACTGCGCGTTATGGGTAGAGCTACGCAAGGAGTGAAGTTGATCAATATCAAAGGAAATGATTCTATTGCGGCAGTTGCTAAAGTAATGCATGAAGAAGAAGAAGAGGAGGAAATAATTGATGTGGATGCAGAAGTGACTGAATCAACAGAAACTCCAAATACAACGGAAGATTCAAGTGAAGAAATTAACCAAAATTCAGAAGAATAAATATAAACCTTAATTAATGAAAAATAAATTGACCTTACTGATGATGCTAGCGATTAGTATCTCAGTGTTTGCTCAGAAAAAAGAGTTGAAAGTAGCTGAAAAATCTTTAAAAAAGAAGGAGTATGCTGCAGCACAAGAGCAATTGAAAGCTGTAGAACCTTTATTGGAAGCTGCAGATGATAAATTAAAGGAGAAATACTATTACATAAAAGCTAAGTCTATTTATGGTGATGGTAAGAGTTGGAAAAATGATAAGCCGGCTGGTTTAGCATTCAAAGAATTGATTGAATTCGAAAAAGAATCTGGTCAAAAAAAGTATTTGAAAGAAGCAGAAACTACCTTATCTACGATTGTACAGAAATTCGCTAAGTCTGGTTCTAAAATGTACAAAGAAGAGAAGTATAAAAATGCAAGTTATCAGTTTGAAATGGTGTATACTTTAAGCAAACAAGATACGTCGTTTTTAGACAATGCTGCATTATCTGCTTTTTTAGATAAAAACTATGACAGGTCAATTCGTTTTTACAAGCAATTGTTAGAGATTGGTTATACAGGAATAGCAACTCAATACAGGGCAAAAAGTAAGATAAATGATGAGTATGTTTATTTTGCAACGAAAAAAGAAATGGATAACCAAATCATTTTGAAAGCTGCAACGCAACCAGAGGTGTATCAGACAGAGTCAAGAACAGGTGACATTGCTAAAAATATTGCTTTGAGTTATATAGCTAAAGGTGATGAACAAGGAGCGTTGGATGCAATTGCTGAAGCAAAAAAATCTTTTCCAAATGATTATACTTTAGTTATTAGTGAAGCAAATATCTACTACAAGTTAGGAGATAATGAAAAATTTTTAGAAGGTTTAAAAGAAGCAATCTCTATCAAACCAAACGATCCTCAATTGTATTATAATGTTGGAGTATTGACATTAGAGCAAGGCTATGTTGATGAGTCAATCAAAGCTTTTGAGAAGGCAGTTGAGTTAAAGCCAGATTATGCTGATGCTTATAATAACATCGGAGTGGCAATTTTAGAAAGAACAAAGCCTATCGTTGAAGAGATGAATAAGAATTTATCTAACTTCAAAAAATATGATGCTTTGAATGCAAAGCAAAAAGAAGTTTATAAAGAAGCGTTGCCTTATTTTGAAAAGACATTAGAACTGAAACCAACAAACAAGGGAACTTTAAGCACTTTAGTTGGATTGTATGAGCTTCTTGAGATGTATGATCAACAAAAAGCGACACAAGCTAAATTAGATGCTATATAGAGTGTTTAATTTGTAAGAATAAAAAAGCCTAGTGAAATTTTTCACTAGGCTTTTTTTATGCGATTTGTAAAATGATTAGATCAACTCCAATAATACAACATTTTCTACATGATGTGTTTGAGGAAACATATCTACAGCTTGAGTGTTGGCTACTTTGTATTTGTGTTTCATTAACGCTAAATCTCTTGCCTGTGTAGCTGAATTACAACTCACATAAACAATGCGTTTAGGTGAGATTTTTAGAATTTGTTCTACTACTTTTTTATGCATCCCGTCTCTTGGTGGGTCCGTGATGATTACATCAGGTTGTCCATGTTGTTCGATAAAGTCAGAAGTGAAAACCTCTTTCATATCTCCGACAAAGAATTCAACATTGTCTATGTTGTTGTGTTCTGCATTTCCTTTGGCATCTTCAATTGCTTCTGGAACAGATTCAACTCCAATTACTTTTTTCGCTTTTTTTGCAACAAATTGTGCGATAGTACCGGTACCTGTATATAAATCATAAACGAGTTCCTCGCCAGTCAATCCAGCTAAGTCACGTGTCACTTTATATAACTCATAAGCTTGTTTTGAGTTTGTTTGATAGAAAGATTTTGCATTGATTTTAAATCTTAAGCCTTCCATTTCTTCAAAAATATGATCTCTACCATCAAAAAGAATGATGTCTTGATCATAAATAGAATCGTTTCCTTTGCTATTTATGATGTATTGTAGTGATGTGATTTGAGGGAATCTTTCTTTGATGAAGTTTAAAAGTAATTCTCTTTTTTCTTTATCTTCTTTAAAAAACTGAATCACCAACATGATTTCTCCTGTAGAGAGAATTCTAAGCATCATTGTTCTTAGCAATCCATCTTGTTCTCTAGGGTTGTAGAATTCAATAGTATTAGAGATTGCAAAATCTTTTATAGAATTTCTGATTTCATTAGAAGGATCTTCTTGTAAAAAGCATTTTTCAACATCTAAAATTTTGTCCCACATTCCAGAGATATGAAAACCGAGTGCATTTCTGTTGTCAACTTCTTCTTCTGAATTTATTTCTTCGTAGGTTAACCAGCGATTGCTTGAAAAAGAAAATTCCATTTTATTACGATAGAAATAAGATTCTTCGCAGCCTAGGATCGGAGTGATATTTTCAAGTTCAAGATGTCCAATTCGTTGCAAATTCTGGATAGTCTCTTTTTCTTTATAAAAAAGTTGATCCTCATATTTCATGTGTTGCCATTTGCAACCACCACAGTGTTCAAAATGCGTGCATTTAGGTTCTGCTCTTTTGTCGGAGTATTTATGGAATTTTGTAGCCGTACCTTCAAAATATGCTTTTCTTTTTCTCCCGGTTTGTATGTCTACAACATCACCAGGAATTGCATTTGTTAAGAATATAACACGACCATCGGGCGCTTTTGCAACTGATTTTCCTCTGGCTCCAGCATCGATAACTTCAATGTTTTCAAACGTATAATTTTTCTTTTTTCTACCCATTTTGCAAAGATACTTTTTTCTTGAAAATATAAGCCAAAAAAAATCCTCTCTACAAATTAGCAAAGAGGATTGTTTTCAATTTTATGTTGTTAATTTCTTCTTCTTCCAAATCCAGAACTTCTGTCTGATCTATCAGATCTGTCTGGTCTGTCAGAACCTCGTCTATCAGAAGACCTTCTGTCTGAACCACCATCTCTTCTTCTGCTGTCGCTTCTGTCAGATCTTCCACCTTCTCTTCTTTCAGAACGGTTTCCTCCTTCGTAACGTCTACCACGTCCTCTTCTTTCTTCGCTACCGCCTCTACGATCTCTTCTTCCGCGTCCACCGCCACCAGAGCGTTTTTTCTTTTGAGTGATTTCAACATTTACGCTTCGTCCGCTAAATTCAGCTCCTTCAAAAGAACTGATTGTTTCGTCTGTGAAATTTTTATCTAATTCAAAGAAAGAGAATGTATCTAATATTTCGATTTGACCAATTTCTACATTGTCAGTAATCTCTTGCTCGTTGATAAGCCCAATAAGTTTACCAGGGTTAAGATCATCTTTTCTACCTAGGTTGATAAAGAAACGTGTCATGTTTTCATCATCTCTAGATTTTCCTCTGTCATCTGCTCTTCCTCTTTCCGCTTCATTTAAGTCACGAGAGTTAGTATAATATTTTAAGAACTTATTGAATTCAACAGAAACAAATTTTTGAATCAAATCTTCTCTACTTAATCCTTCTAAGCTTGAGTAGATACTTTCTAAGTAAGTGTCAATCTGATCGTGGTTTACTTCAGTCTCTTTTACATTATTGATCAAACTGAATAATTGACTCTTGCAAATTTCTTCTCCAGAAGGAACTTCTTTTTTGTCAAATTTCTTGTTGATTTTTCTTTCAATTGGACGTAATCTACCAACTTCTTTATTAGTAATCAAAGCAATTGAAATACCTTTGTTTCCTGCTCTACCAGTTCTACCACTTCTATGCGTATAAGCTTCTGTTTGATCTGGTAATTTGTAGTTGATAACGTGTGTTAAGTTGTTAACATCTAATCCACGTGCGGCAACATCTGTTGCTACCAGTATTTGTAAACTTTTGTTACGGAATTTTTGCATAACACCATCACGTTGCGCTTGTGATAAATCTCCGTGAAGTGCATCAGCATTGTATCCATCTTGAATAAGATTTTCTGCAACTTGAGCAGTTTCGCGTTTAGTTCTGCAAAATACAATACCATAAACATCTGGATTTGCATCACAGATTCTCTTTAAGGCAGGGTATCTGTTTCTTTCTGTTACAACATAGTATTCGTTTGTAACATTGTCTGAACCTTTATTTTTTTGACCTGCCGTAATTTCAACAGGATTATCCATATAGTTTCTTGCAATCGATTCAACCTCTCTAGGGAAAGTTGCAGAGAATAATAATGTTTGTTTGTCTTCAGGAGTAACCTCAAGAACTTGATCCAATTCATCCTTGAATCCCATGTTCAGCATTTCATCTGCCTCATCAAGAATTAACCATTGAACGTTTTCTAATTTTAATCTTCCTCTTTTGATAAGATCTACTGTACGTCCAGGTGTACCAACAACAATTTGAACCCCTTTTCTTAGACTTCTAATTTGCTCATCAATATTTGCTCCTCCATAAACGGTAAGAACATTTACGCCTTTCATATATTTAGAAAAACTCTCAATGTTTTTTCCAATTTGAACTGCTAATTCTCTTGTAGGAGAAAGAATAATTGCTTGAGTAGATTTATCATTTGCATTCAATTGCTGTAATACAGGCAAACTAAATGCGGCAGTTTTACCAGTACCAGTTTGTGCAAAAGCTTTTAAATCTTGTGTTGATGAAATTACTTGAGGAACAGCTTTTTCTTGAATTTCGGAAGGTGTTTCGTACCCTAAATCGGTAAGCGC
Organism: Flavicella sp.; assembly: GCF_029238425.1. Classification (GTDB taxonomy): domain Bacteria; phylum Bacteroidota; class Bacteroidia; order Flavobacteriales; family Flavobacteriaceae; genus Flavicella. The sequence goes on along the minus strand of NZ_JAQWGB010000053.1, from coordinate 3,017 downwards.
TTTTAGGATTTCGTCGTTCAATCCTAATTCTTTAAATGTAGACATTTTGTATAAGTTATTGACTTACAAAATAATATCGCTACTTTGTTAGCCGTTGTTAAAAGTCTGCAAAGGTACGCCTAATAGTTATATTAATCTAAGGAATGCCATTCTTTTTTGATTTAATTATAACTTGGGTGATGAGACTTATGCATAAACAAGATACTGTGAGTTTCTGTTATTTTATAAGTCTCTAATTATCAAAGTTATTAATATGTCATATCTGTTGTGCAATTTAAAAATAAACCCTAAATTTGCACTCCTTTTTACGAGTACAGATTTGAAAAGGTTTATATACATTTATTTAATTAACATCTCTTGTTGTTGATTTCGTATAAAAAATCTGGTTAACGATAGGATACAAATAATTAAGACAACATGTCTGAAGAATTAAAAAACGAAGTTGAAGCTCAGGAAGTACCTGCAGTTGAGGCTGTAAACCCAGAACAATTTTTAGCAGATTTCGATTGGCATAAATACGAAGAAGGTATTGAAGCAGTAGACGAAGCTAAATTGAAAGAATTTGAATCTGCTTTAGAAGGAACTGTAGGGTTCGTGAATGAGTTGGATGTAATTGAAGGAACAGTTACTAGATTGACTGAGCGTGATGCTATCATCGATATCAATTCAAAATCTGAAGGTGTTATTTCTTTAAATGAATTCCGTTACAATCCTAACTTAGCAGTTGGTGATGTTGTAGAGGTATTGGTTGATAAGAGAGAAGACGTTTCTGGTCAATTAGTATTATCTCATAAAAAAGCGAGAGTAATCAAAGCTTGGGATAGAGTAATCAATGCTCAAGAAACTGGTGAAGTAGTTAACGGTTTTGTTAAGTGTAGAACTAGAGGAGGTATGATTGTGGATGTATTCGGAATCGAAGCATTTTTACCAGGTTCTCAAATTGACGTGAAGCCAATTAGAGATTACGATCAGTATGTAGATAAAACAATGGAATTCAAAGTTGTGAAAATCAACCACGAGTTTAAAAACGTTGTTGTATCTCATAAAGCTCTTATTGAAGCTGATATTGAAATACAGAAAAAAGAAATTATTGGTAAGTTAGAAAAAGGACAAGTACTTGAAGGTATCGTTAAAAACGTAACTTCTTACGGTGTATTCATCGATTTAGGTGGTGTAGACGGTTTGGTACATATTACTGATTTATCTTGGTCAAGAATCAATCACCCATCTGAGGTTGTTGAATTAGATCAAAAATTAAATGTAGTAATTCTTGATTTTGATGATCAAAAAACAAGAATCCAATTAGGATTGAAGCAATTAAACGCTCACCCATGGGAAGCTTTAGATGCTGAATTGAAAGTTGGAGACAAAGTAAAAGGTAAAGTAGTAGTACTTGCTGATTACGGTGCGTTTATCGAAGTTGAACAAGGAGTAGAAGGATTGATCCACGTTTCTGAAATGTCATGGTCAACTCACTTACGTTCAGCTCAAGACTTTGTAAAAGTTGGAGACGAGGTAGAGGCTGTAGTATTAACTCTCGATAGAGAAGACAGAAAAATGTCATTAGGTATCAAGCAATTACACCCAGATCCTTGGACTGATATTACTAAGAAATACCCAGTTGGTTCTAAGCATAAAGGAACTGTAAGAAATTACACAAACTTTGGTGTATTTGTTGAGTTAGAAGAAGGTATCGATGGATTGGTATATATTTCTGATTTATCTTGGACTAAGAAAATCAAACACCCATCTGATTTCGTAGCAGTTGGTGATGTATTGGATGTTCAAGTATTAGAATTGGATGTTGAAAACCGTAAGTTGAACTTAGGACACAAACAAACTCAAGAGAACCCATGGGACGGGCACGAGGCTACTTATAGCATCGATTCTGTACATGCAGGTACAATTAAAGAAAAGACTGACAAAGGAGCAATCGTTGTTTTTGCTGATGGAGTTGAGGCTTTCGTACCAGGACGTCATTTAGAGAAAGAAGATGGAAGCAAGCTTGGAAAAGGTGATGCTACTGACTTTAAAGTATTAGAATTCAACAAGGAATACAGAAGAATTGTTGCTTCTCATACTGCAATCTTTAGAGAGGAAGAGGCTAAAAATATCAAAGCTGTAGCTAAGAAAGCAGAATCTGCTGAAAAGTCTACATTTGGTGATATCGCTGGTCTTGCTGACTTGAAAAAGAAAATGGAAGGAAAAGAATAGTTCCAACATTTTAATAAATAATGAAAGAGTTGTCTTTAGTTAGGCAACTCTTTTTTTGTTTATTATGATTTAGTGTGCTCGAACACATAAGTTTTGTATATTTGTAAAAAAACATCAAAATAAAAGAGAATAGCGAGTAGACTTTTTTATTTTTGTGATCGAATTCAAACAAATCTAAATTGAAATATGTCATTAATTAAATCAATATCAGGAATTAGGGGAACCATTGGAGGTTCTATAGGCGATAATCTTACGCCGCTAGATGCAGTAAAGTTTGCAAGTGCTTATGGAACTTGGTTGATAGAAAGAAATAAAAATCTAGAAGGTACTTTAAAAGTTGTTATTGGTAGAGATGCACGTATTTCTGGTAAGATGATTAGCAGTTTAGTATCGAATACCTTAGTTGGTTTAGGAATTGATGTGGTGGACTTAGGATTGTCTACAACACCAACTGTTGAGGTTGCAGTACCTATGGAAAAAGCAAATGGAGGTATTATTATTACAGCATCTCATAATCCAAAACAATGGAATGCGCTGAAATTATTGAATGAAAAAGGAGAATTCTTGAATGGTGTTGAAGGAGAGAAAATCTTGGTTATTGCCGAAAATGATGCTTATTCATATGCTGAGGTAGATGACTTGGGTGCTTATACGAAAGATAGGTCTTATGTTCAAAAGCATATTGATGCTGTTTTAGCGCTGAACCTAGTGGATGTGGAAGCTATTAAAAAGGCAAGTTTCAAAGTAGTGTTGGATGCAGTGAATTCGACTGGGGGGATATTTATTCCTGCTTTGTTGGAGCA
>NZ_JAQWGB010000051.1 GCF_029238425.1 Flavicella sp. | reverse complement strand
ATGTGATAAAAACCGCAACAGACTTGTTTCTAATTCAGCTTTCTCCATTAAAGAATCACTGACTTTTACCAATTTTTTTATGATCCAAAGTCCGATTACTAAAATTAATAATCCAATGGCTAGTCGCACTCCAAATTCAATTGCTAGTTCTGTGTATTTTGCATAGTCAATCTGACTGATGTCTTCTGAAAAATCTTCTAATTCGTCCATTGTTTAAAATTATAGGGTATTGATATAAATAAATGCAATTGCCAATATTGCAGGGATAGATTGGATATAAAATATGGTTCGTTTTTTTAGGCTATAACTGCCGTAAATACCTGCTATGATAACGCACCAAAGAAAAAATAAAACTGCAGCATGATTTTCAAAGGTCCATGACCAGAGAATTCCTGCTGCTAAAAACCCATTGTAAAGACCTTGATTTGCCGCAAGAACTTTAGTTTTTTCTGCAAAATCTTTTTCAAGTCTAAAAGTTTTCATGCCCTTTGGTTTTGTCCATAAGACCATTTCTAGATATAAAAAATAGAAATGAATTAAGGAGACTAATAGTGTCAAGGCAGTGGTTAAGATTTCCATTAATAGTCAATTTTTATTTGGTTCGTAGCTTTTTTTACTGAAGAAACCGGAAGTTTGCAGGTCCCTTCAATACAAATATAAAGTAATGTTTCATTCTCAGAAAATCTATTTTTCAAAAGAGGTTCTTGACTATTCACTGTGCTTCCAGCGATGATTTTATTTGGGATGTAAATTTGGTTTAGCTCTTTTATTTTTTTCTTAGCTTCTTTACCTACGACTGCAACCTCATAAAAATCCGTTGTTAAGTTGCTGTATAATATCATCCAATTTGAGTAGCCAGAAGCATAAGCTGACATATCATTTACAACATTATTGAGCATTTGTTTGCTTGTGTTTTTAAACTTTTTGTTTTCAAAATAGAGTCCAAGTTTAAATAAGGAATTGGCAAGAATAGAATTAGAAGCTGGGATTACATTGTCGGTAACCTCCATTTTTCTGGTGATTAAATTTTTGTCCTCGTCGGAAGTGAAATAAAACATTTTTACTTCTTGGTTGTAGAAATGTTTAAAACAATATTCCGCTAAATTTTTTGAGATGTTCAGCCATTCTTGGTCTAGTGTGATTTCATACAAAGAAATATAAGCATCTATAACAGCTGCATAGTCTTCTAGATATCCATTGATATTGCTTGTTCCGTTTTTGTAATTATGATTCAAGCCTCCATCTTTTCTGATTTGTTTGTTTTTGATAAAATGCGCATTTTTTAATGCGATTTTTAAAAATTTTGGATCGTCAAAAACACGATAGGCATCAATATATCCTTTTAGCATTAGCGCATTCCATGAAGTCAGTGATTTGTCATCGAGCCTCGGTCTTTCTCTTTTAGCTCTTTTTTTAAGTAAGTTCTGTTGCCATGTTGCAACTTGACGCTCTAAATCATTGATACTCAATTTATGTTTGGCAGAAAACTCTTTATCTGTTGAGGTTCTGATCAGGTTGTAGGTATTGTTCTCCCAAAAACCATAATCATTGATGTTGTAATAGTCCGCGAATAATGAGAATTCTTTCCCAAGGATCTGCTGTAACTCCTTTTTAGTCCATACATAAAATGCTCCTTCTTCCAATTCGTCGTCTTCATTTTTACTGTCAGCATCTAAGGAAGAGTAAAAAGCTCCTTCGTTGTTGGTGAGTTCTCTTTCTACAAAGTCTAAGGTTCTGTAAACAGTTTCTTTGTAAAGTTTGGTTTTAGAAATTAAGTAGGCATCAGCATACAAACTCACAAGTTGTGCATTGTCGTATAGCATTTTTTCAAAATGGGGGATATGCCAATTTTTATCCGTAGAATATCTTGCAAATCCACCACCCACATGGTCAAAAATTCCACCAAGAGCCATTTTATTTAAAGTGTTATAAGTATAGTCAAGTAGATTTTTATTTTTGGTCTGAGTAGCAAATCTTAATAGAAAATGATAATTGTTTGGCATCGGGAATTTTGGAGCTCTGTTCGTACCACCCAAATTTCTGTCAAATTGTTGAGACCATTTTTCTACAGCTGAGCTAAGGGTGTCTTTGAGATAAACCGGTTTGGTTGTGTTTAAAGATATTGTTTCAGCGTCTTTTATTCCTTTGGTAAGATTGTCTGCATATTCAGTAATTTTTTCTGGATCCTTTTTATAGAAATCTGCAATTCGTGTAAGATTGCTCATCCATTCTTCTTTTGGGAAATAAGTTCCTCCCCAGAAGGGTCTACCATCAGGAAGAGCAACACAATTCAAAGGCCATCCACCGCTTTGAGTTAAAAGTTGAACGGCTGTCATGTATATTTGATCAATATCTGGTCTTTCTTCTCTATCGATTTTAATATTGATAAAATTCTCATTCATGATTTTTGCAACCGAGTCGTTTTCAAAACTTTCATGTTCCATCACATGGCACCAGTGACAGGCCGCATAACCCACAGAAATAAGAATTAATTTGTTTTCTTTTTTAGCAAGTGCTAGTGTTTCTTCATTCCAAGCATGCCAATTGACAGGGTTGTGTGCATGTTGCAGTAAATAAGGACTTGTCTCATGTATTAGAGCATTGGTATGTTTAAATTTTTTCGTACCTTTTATATGTTTTTGATTACAACTAATAAAAATTGCTATGACGATTAGTAAATTAAGAACTCTATACATTTATTTTTTAGGTTTTCACAAATATAACAAAAGCTTGTTCTATTTAGTAAAAAACGTTTATCGAAGGCAAAGAACGCTTCGTCGATGTTAAGCGTTACTTAGGCTAAAATTGAAATTTATAGAATGTTTTGAATCTATTTTTACATGAATTTAAAATCTATCAAGATGAAAACAAGATTACTAATCAATCAGATGAATTGGAAAATAAATATGATTTTATTTTTTTTTATCAGTTGTACTCTAAACGCGCAAGAAGAGCCTTTTAATTGTGATTACAATGCTTATCTTTTCCAGTACAACGATGTGTATGCGATAGATTTAGCTTCAGGAAGTGCATATGAAGTTGCAACGGATATAACACCAGGGAGAATCAATGCTGCAGGTTACAATCCCGCAGATGGATACATATGGGGGTATGTGTCTGAACCAGCTAATTCTATAGTTAGGATCGGTAAAAATTTTAATGTTTCTATATACGAAATTCCAGAGCTACCAAATGGAGGAAGGTATGTAGGGGATGTAAGTGCAACTGGTATTTATCATTTCAAAGGAGGTGGAACCACTTATTTTAAAGTAAATCTTGATCCGGAATCTGAAAATTATATCAAGTATGAAAGTACAAATACTTTATCCGAAAATATAAATATCCATGATTGGGCATTCAATGCAGTTGATGGAATGTTATATACTGTTGGAAAAGGAACGAATCATTTGTACCGTATAAATGGAGATACAGGTAATGTTGATGATTTAGGTGAAATTCCAATTTTAGCAGGATTGAATTATACCTACGGAGCAGTTTATTTTGATGCTTCTGGACGTTTTTATGTTTCAGCAAACCAAACAGGAACCATTTATATAGTTTATAATGTGCAGGACTTAGAACCTGGGGCTGCAATGAATTCAAATTTATTTGCATATGGTCCTTCAAGTGCAAGTAATGATGGTGCAAGATGTCCTACAGCTCCTGTACCGCAAGAAGATTGTATCAACGGAATTGATGATGATGGAGATGGATTGGTAGATTGTGATGACCCTTCATGTTCAGGTGTTTCAAGTTGTCCTGTTTTAGTTCCGGTAGTTTCAAGTGGGAACGACGGAGGTTTAGAAAGTAACGATAGGCTTTCTCAACAGATCAACCAAAGAAACTACATGAGAAGTAAGAATAGTTATAAATTCAGTAAGAAAAAAGCTAAGAAAGTTACCAAAGGGAGTGGTTATAAAATGGCGAAGTCTGCTAATAATTTTGGATTGATTGATTTAATACCTTTAGAAATCTTACCAGAAACAACCGCAATTGAGTCTTCTCCAATTGATTTGATCAATATGACAAATGCAAGTGAGTTATTTTCAGTTGATTATATAAAAGACAATGAAACAGTGGCTGTAGTATTAGCTAGTGTGACGGAAAATGGAGTGTACGAGCATACTAAATATATTTGTGATAGATTGTTAGGAAGCGAGTTGTTGTCTGTTTCTACGATAGAATTAAATGAAATTACCTTTATCAAATCAATAATTAAAAATGTAGATGGTTCGATTGAATTTGTCTTGAGTTTCTCAGGGAAATTAAATTCAGATGAAACTAGTTTTGAAATTGATAGCCATTGGAATATTGACAAATATACAGCAGACGCTCAATATTATAATTTCCAGATATGGACAAATAAAATTGATGATTTGGTGTTGTTAGGGGAAGAAGTGTTGAATTTGTTTGAGGCGCAAAAGCCAATTAGTCTGTATGATAACTCTGCTCCACCTCCGGTTTTTGTTAAAAAAGGTAAATATGTAAATGGTACAATAGAGTTAGAGTTGGTGAATACTAATTCTAGTAAGAAAATTCAATTTGATGCAGGGCTTAAAAGAACGGAAACCAGCGAAACTGAAAATATAAATGAAGAAATAAGTTTACAAGAAGGGTATTTAACAAGTATGACCTTAAATACTGGAGCTTTGTTTGATATTGGTTTTAGAATTCAAAATGATACAGGTGAAACTTCTGATGACTTATTTATGTCTGATGGTCCTTGGGGCTTAGACAGTTCTCAAGAAGGTACTGATGTTGAGAAATTTGAAATTACAGAAAACGAATCTAGCTACGAAGGGAATGGTTTGCGTGTGGAAAGAGATTTAAACTTTGAAGCGAAAGTAACTTCTTATGTATCTGCTTATAGAGCTTTTACACCGCGCTTTAAGTCTGTAAATTTATCTGATTTCAATGTTTTAGAGTTTGATGCGAGTGGAACGGGAGAAGTAGAGATAACTATAGTTAAGGAAAGTATAGAGGATTGGGCTGACCAATATAGAACGATTATTCCTTTGGATGGAACGTTTAAACATTATCAATTGCCATTGTCTTACTTTACATCAAAAGCATCAAAAGATTTGGTGTTGGATGATGCGGTTTCTATTGTCATTACTATGGCTTCTGATGGAGTTACTGAAGTTGAGAAAAAAGTAGATATGAAAAATATTTCCTTTGAGACTAAAGACGTGGAAGACTATACATTTACTAAAGATAAAGCTGTGGTTTTTCCAAACCCAATTGTTTCGGATGCTCAAATTAGTTTTTATACAGAAAGTTTATCCCAATGTAAGATCGAGATTTTTAATATTACTGGATCTCTGATAAAAACGATGCAGCCAGACACATCTCTTGGTTATAATCAAATGCAAATTACAAAAGAAGGTTTGAGTACTGGAATTTATTATTTAAAAGTAACGACTGATACTAAAAACTTTGATGCAGTGCAGTTGATTGTAAATTGATGCCATATAATTAATAAAAAAAACTCGCTAGAAATAGCGAGTTTTTTTATTTGTATTAATATATTTTAATTCCATTTGTATTTAAGAATTAACTCTATAGATGATGCGTTGTTAGAATCATATAGTTTTGATGTACTGATATCATAGCCTAATCCAAACCTAAAGTTGTTTTTGGTGCTCATTAATGCGTATAATGAAACAGATTCATCAACTCTGTAGTTAACCCCAGCTGTAGCCCTTTGATTAAAATCAAATGTAGTAAATACATCATAAGAAGTTGGAGCTCCTTCAACTACTCTAGCCATAATACCAGGAGTTAAAGTTGTTGATTTATTGAGAGTAAATATATATCCTCCTCCAAGATAAGTATGGAAGGCATTTAACGCAGCGATTGGAACATTCCCATCTTTTTCATATCGCTTCCCGTTTAGGAAATTGGGAGTAGATATGCTAATATAATAGTTTTGACTTTTTAAATGAAAACCGGCTCCTATCTGCGGGTTAAAAGCACTTTCGTTAGAGCCAAATAAAGGATCTAACTCAGGTGCACCTGCATTCGTTAAATCTATATTTGTGAAAGCTCCACCTGCCTTGATTCCAAAAGTTAATGATTCATTTTTTGTCAATTGAACTTTATAAGAAAAATCTACGGCTACATCCGTTTCAGCCAAAACAAAGACCTTGTCATTGATTATTGATACACCAATTCCCATATTATTTTTAAGGGGCTGAGAATAGGTTAATGTTTGAGTTTCTGGGGCATTTGGCACCCCTATCCATTGACTCCTGTAGGCTAAGCTAATTTCAGTGAACTCGTTGGCTCCTGCATAAGCAGGGTTTATAATATTCATGTTAAAATTATACATCGTAAAGTTAGGGTCTTGTTGAGCTTCTGTTTTTGAGATGTATAAAACAGTGAATATCAGACTTAAAAGTTTAAAATATTTCATTTTTTTTATTTTTTATTTGAATGATATATTGATTAATAATTGATGTAAATCCATCCCGAAACCATCTTCACTCCATCAACTTTTAAATCGATTGTGAAATAGTAAGCTCCTACAGGTAGTTTTCCATTTCCTATTGCAGCAGACGAAGTTCCGTCCCAAGTATTATCATAATTGTCTTTAGCATATACTAACCTTCCTGATCTGTTAAAGACTTTTACTGAGTTGTTGTCAAAGTTTTCAATGTCTCTAATTGTCCAAGTATCATTTATGCCATCCCCATTAGGTGAGAATCCATATTTGGTTTTTTCTGTGATCTGAGTAGCGTCTGCATAACCGTCGTTTTCGGCATCAGAATCACAAAAGTCTGGTATGTTGTCTAGATCACTATTTGTGGTAGAAACGATAATTTCAAATTCATCTGATGCGTTACTTGTGTTGTTAGAACTATCCGTTGCTGTTGCGGTTATGTTGTACTCACCATCTATTTGAACAGTAGAACTTAAATCTAAGGTCCAACTACCATTGCTATCTGTACTTACAGTTCCCACATTTGTATCGTTGATAAAAACATTTACTGTGCTTTCATTTTCAGCGGTACCTGTTATTACAAATGTGTTGTCTGCTGTTGCAAGAGTTGTCTCGGAACAAGTGTAGTCGGCAACTTCTACAATTACAGGACTATTTGGAGCTGTAATATCTGCTGTTGCAAAACTCCAAATGTCTTTGGTGTTAACGCCACTGAAATTATTGTCATAACTATCTTTAAACGCCGTGCCCTCAATCTCAACATAAAATGATGTTTCACTTGGGAGATCCGTTGTAGGATTAATAGTTACAACATTTGAAGCAACACTTACTTGTGTGCTAGTTACAACTATAGTAGCTATAGTGCTATTGTCAAGATGATCTTTTACTAGTATGTTACCAGTTCCTTTAACAATTTCTTCAGAAAATGAAATTTCCAAATTGCTGTGTGGTGCAATATTAGTAGATGTATGATTTGGTGTTATTGCTACTATTGTTGGAAGTACTGTATCGTCACTAGTAAAGTTCCAATCTGTTTTGTCGTTAAAACCAGTCCATCCATTTCCTGATAGATCTTCTATAGCTCCAACGGGCACTATTACATAAACTTGCGTTGTCTGTGGTAATTCTAAGGTTGGTGTGATTGTCACTTTTTGCCCTGTTACAGCGACATTTGCGCTTGATACGTCAATTGTTTCAAGTAATGTGTCGTCACTGGCTTTTTTAAGTAAAATATATCCAGAACCTTTTTGAATAGCACTATTAAAGCCAATTTCTAAATTTATCTCAGGATCTACTCTTTCAGTTCCAGTTGTTGGATTCGTATTTTCAGTAAGTGCCAATGTAGGTTCCTCTGTTAAAGTAGTGAAATCTTTTGCACCTCCATATAATTCTGATGAGGCTAAAGATTTATTTGATGTAAATATTCTAATCTTCCCTGAAGGAGTTTCAACAATGATATAGGTTTGAAAATAGTACTTGGTAAAAGAGTTCAAACCAGTGATGGTCATTTGAAAAGGACCGCTTACAGAAGTATCTGCTAGTTGAATTACATTAGTAGCTCCAATTTGAGGGTCCGTGTTTGTAGATGAATATACAACTCCTCTTTCAATAACATTTGCTTCAATTGAAATCTGACCTTCTATGATTACTGCTTTTGAAGAACGACGCAAAGCACCTGTTGTTAATACCAATGAGACATTAAATCTATTACTCACAAAAGAAAGGTCATAATTCCCACCTAAAGTTAGATCTCCGATGAGGATATCGTAAATACCTACAGAGTCTCCAGAGTTTCTAGTTAATTTTCCAGAAAATGTATCTCCACTAACCAAACTTCCTGAAGAGATTTGGTATGTGAATTCTGGATCATTTTCTCCAGATACTTTTGACTTTTCATCAGCAGTAATTGTAATCGCTCTTTTTGTAATCGATAGATTCGTTGGTACAAAAGTAATATCATAATTACTATTGCTTAAGGTAGAACTAATCGCATAAGTTCCCACATCTGTTCCTGCCGCTCTTGATAAACTTCCAGTAAGTACATCAGCTCCTTCTAAGGTTGCATTATAAGTAAGTGTAGGATCACTAGAACCATATACTTTAGATTTTGCTTCTGCAGTTACCGTTAATGCTTTTTTCGTAATTGTTAAGTTGGCTGGTACAAAAGTAATATCGTAGTTGCTATTTATTAATGTTGAACTAATCGCATAAGTTCCTACATCTGTTCCTGCCGCTCTTGACAAGCTTCCTGTCAGCACATCAGCACCTTCTAAAGTTGCTAAGTACGTAAGTGAAGGATCCGCTGCGCCATATACTTTAGATTTTGCTTCTGCAGTAACGGTCAAAGGTTTTTTTCCTATCGTTAATGTAATGTCCTTTGAGCTCGAACCATATATTCCATTTGCAGCCTGAGAAGCACGGATAGTAACGGTACCCGCATTTCCTAGA
>NZ_JAQWGB010000038.1 GCF_029238425.1 Flavicella sp. | reverse complement strand
TCGGCATACGATTTCGCATAATAAGGGAAAGTCCACTCAATTTCATTTCCAATACTCCACATAAAAACAGAGGGGTGATTGAAATCTCTTAAAATCAAATCCTTTAAATCACGCTCAGCCCATTCATTAAAGACAGATGGATAGGATTTAGAATCTTCTTTTGAAGCCGCATTATCTCCCAAATAATTCAAACTTTTCTTTTTAGGATTATACCATTCGTCAAAAGCTTCCGCCATTACCAAAATTCCTTTTTCATCACAAACCTCCATCAATTCCGTTGAATGCGGATTATGAGACATACGAACAGCATTGACACCAATAGATTTTAATTTATCAATTCTATATTCCCATATGGCTTTTGGTACAGCCGCTCCAACAGCTCCTCCATCATGATGTAAATTAACTCCTTTGATTTTCATGTTTTCACCATTCAAAGAAAACCCTTTGTTCGCGTCAAAATTAAAAGTTCTGATTCCAAAAACTTCCGAAGCAACATCAATCTGCTCTCCAGATTTCAAAAGCTCCACTTTTAACCTATATAGATTTGGCGAATCTACTCCCCATAACCTTGGGTTCTCAATTAAAAGAGTATTGCTCAACTTGGATTTCCCTTCGGCCTTTTGTTCTGTAGTCGTTACAACATTATCATCTGCATCAAACACACTATACTTAACGAGAACATCGGATGAATTGATTCCTACAGCCTCAGATAAATTTGTAACAACAGCTAGTTCCGCTCTATCTTTAGAAACAACTGGAATTGTTATTTGTACCCCCCATTGCTTGATATGCATTTTATTTTTCTTTATCAAATGTACATTTCTATAAATTCCTGAACCGGTATACCATCTAGAATCAATAAAAGCCTTCCTATCTACCTGAACTGCAAGGATATTTTCAGAACCATCATAATTTAAATAGTCAGTTAAATTGTAAGAAAAACTGCTATATCCATAAGGTCTTTTGCCTAAAAAATGACCATTGATCCATACACTAGAATTATTATAAACCCCATCAAAAAGCACTTCAATTACTTTGTCTTTATCCTCTTCTGATAGAGAAAAATGTTTTCTATACCAGCCCATCCCTCCTTCAACAAACCCAGTACTTGCCGCACCTTTTTCTTTATTGTAGCCTTTCTCAATACTCCAATCATGAGGAACATCTAGAACTCTCCATTCAGAATCATCATATGATGGAGAAGATGCTTTAGCATCCTCTACCAATTCAAATTTCCAATTTTTATTAAAATCAATGGTTTCTCTAGAATTATTCTTCTCTTGACTACAAGCGACAAACAATAATAAAATGGTAATACTTAGTGATATGATTCTCATAAGTTTGATATTATTTTAATAAGTTCACAGGTTTAAACACAACCGAATTATCTTTTAGTTTTGCTTTATCTATTAGTTTTGATTGTTTCAGAAATTTAGTTCCAACAACAAATGCTTTAGGATTATTCACAGCATCCACAGCTAATAATTCTGAACCTTTGAAATACCAAATAGAAAATTTATTGTCTCCTTCCTCACTACGATGTACAATCTCATCATAGTCGTTTGAAAGACCTACCATTTGTAATTTTACGTCATACTGATCTGACCAAAACCAAGGAATGCTATCATAGACAGGTGATTTTCCACAAATAGCCGCAGCAGCAACCTTTGCTTGGTCCACAGCATTTTGAACGGACTCTAACCTGATTTTTCTATTATAATGTGGATTGAAATGATAGGTGCAATCTCCAATTGCATAGATAGAAGCATCACTCGTTTTTGCTGTTTCATCCACTTCAATCCCATTCTCTAACGTAAGTCCAGCTTCCATTGCTAACTCAGAATTGACTTTTATACCTACTCCTACAATGATAATATCAGCATCATATGAAGAACCATCACCACAGCTTATTGTATTGACACCCTCTGTATTATCAATTGAGACCACATTCTTATCTACCAAAACATCCACTCCATTTTTTTTATGTAATTCCATAAAAAATGATGACATTTCTGGAGCTGTAACTCTTGCCAAAACTCTTGCTTCTCTTTCCAACACAGTCACCTCTCCGCCTAACTTCTTCAATGAAGCAGCCGTTTCAAGTCCAATATAACCTCCTCCAATAATGACAATTTTTTTCGAAATTGACTTTTCAAAAGCCGCACGAATATTCTCTACATCCCTACCTGTTCTTAAAGGAAATAAATCTGTTGCCGTCTCAATTCCAGTGATTGGTGGAATAAATGGTCTTGCTCCAGTAGCTAAAACTAACTTGTCGTAACTTAATTTTGTACCGTTATTTAATCCAATATACTTTTCTTCCTTGTCAATTTCTCCAACTGAAACACCTAATAGCAATTCGACTTGATCCTTATCGTAACTTTCTTTGGACTTTAATAAATTCGCATCCATCCCATCACCATTCGTCAGATAAGATTTGGACAAAGGAGGTCTGTGGTATGGCAATAAAGGATCTTTATCTATAAGAATTATTTTTCCAAGCCATCCTTCTTTTCTGAGCGAAAAGGCAAAGTTTACACCACCGTGACTTGCTCCGATCACCACACAGGTTTTCGTTTCAGTATTATTATCAATCATTTCAAAAATATTAACTATTCAGCTTCTGCAACCTGTAATACAACACCATCCAAATCTTCACTTATTTCAAGCTGACAACACAAACGACTTTGCGCATTTGCATGATCATTCAATTCCAACATATCGGCTTCTATTTCACTCGCTTCACCTGTTTTACTCGTATGAGCAGTATCTACATGAACATGACAAGTTGCACAGGAACAAACGCCTCCACAATCTCCATCAATTCCTGGCACATTATTATCTACTGCCAACTGCATTACTGAACCAGAAGTACCTTCTAAAGTAACTGTTTCATTTTCTCTCGTTATAAATGTTATTTTTGCCATCTTATTCTAATTTTAATGTTTTTATTTTTTATTGAATGTTACGTTGATTGAATCATAACCAACCTTACGTTTGAATTGATCTAAATCTTCAATATTTTCTTTGTAATCAATAATATCAATCGACTGAACTTTGTCAGCTAACGTTTTTAATAAAATATTCATGATTTGTCTCGCATGGGTAGCTCCTAAACAATTATGGTGACTAAATCCAAAAGCCACATGCGGATTTAATTTTCTATCCAATACCACTTCATTAGGACTCTCAAATACTTTTGCATCTCTATTTGCAGAGGCCCAGCACAATGAAATTCTAGTATCTGCTTTCACTGCATGTTCACAAACTTGTGTATCTTCTGTAGCCACTCTCCCCATATGTGTTAGCGGAGAAAAATAACGAATCAATTCTTCCACTGCCTTCCCTGTAATTTCAGGCTCTTCAGCCAATCTTTTTAACGATTCTGGGTGCTCAGCAAAATAAGCTATAGAATTTGTTACAGCATTGATGACCGTATCCCTACCTCCAGAAAATGTTAAAATAATGATTCCTTTTATTTCTTCTCTTGTCAGTTTTTTACCATCAACCGTTGCAGCCAATAACATCGAGTACAAATCATCTCCTGGATTTTGCATCGCCATGCAGATTTTTCCATCGATATAATCGTACAAAATTTTCGCTTTATCACCATCTAAATCATTTCCTTCACTTCTAAAAACATGAGTTCCCCAAGAAATCCATAATTCAGATTCTTCATATGGAATATTCAATAGCAAGGTCAAAGCACGTGATTGTAATTTCAGTGAAAACTCTTCCACAACTTCTACTTTATCCAGCGTCAGCACTTCATCTACCAAAGCATTGATTTGCTCTGTTAATGAAGCCATATATCTCTCTTCTAGAGGTCTTTTAAACCAAGGTTCTACCAAAGATCTAAAATCTTTATGTTCTGGCGGATCCACCTCAAATGGTATCTGTCTGGTATCTCTTATATTCACTTCAGATGGAACAACAATTCTTCCTGGTGCTGCACCCGACTGAAAAGTTTTCCAATTATGCGCACATTTTCGCACGTCTTTCAAACCAAGAACCATTGTTACAGGATCATCTTGATCGTTCATTTTCCCGTATCCTTTTGTAATACGTGCTTCTTCAAATGAATCTGGCAATGCACTTTTTTCCATATTCTCTTGTTTAATTTTTTATTGATTTTTTTAGAATACCATCGAAAAACGCAATGGTCTCTTTGATATGCGTCTCCCAATAAATCCATTCATGTTTCCCAGAATTTTCTTTATAAGTATGCTCTATTTTCTGCTCTACCAATTGCTTGTGCAACCTTCTATTACCTTCAATCAACTCATCATCTACTCCACAGTCAAATCTAAATGGAGGTAAGTTCTGCCTGTTTTTTAAAACCGTTCCAATGACAGAGATATCTTCTTTATTTTTTTGCTCATAGGAACTTAATGACTCCTCTACAAACAATTTCATTTCATCAATAACTGTAATTGAGGACAAACCAGAGATTCCAGAAAATATAGTATGGTATTTAATTCCTAATCTCAATGCTCCATATCCTCCCATTGACAATCCCGCTATAAAAAACTTAGATTGGTTACTAGCTTGGGGAATCAATTCTTTCATAGCATTCGGCACATCCTCCACAATCCATTTTTCAAAATTTGATTGATCATGATTGACATAGGCACTGCCATCTCCCCATAAACCATCGGAAGGCATCGCAATAATCATAGGTTGAATCTCACCATTTTCAATCCACTCTTGCATCTTTAAATGAATTCCTGTTTTATGCGCCCAAATCCAATGACTTCCATAAACGCCATGCATCAAAATAACTACGGGTAAATTTTCTATAGAGGCAACTTTCGGTACATACACAGAAATATCTCCTCTATGATTCAGATGCTTACTCTTTACAGTAATATGACGCAAATTATTCGCTTCAAAACGGGGGTCAGAAATTTCAGTTGTTTTAAAATTTGACATCATCAATTATTCAAATACTATTACTCCTTTTGCATTTTTCCCTGACAGCATATCATCAAATGCCTGTTGTAAATCATCTAGAGCATATGTCCTTGTTATCATTTCATCCAACATAATATCTCCATTCTTATAATGATTGATTATTTTCGGAAAATCCTTCTGAGGATTGCACTTACCATATAATGGGTTTATGTATTTTTTATCCCATTCAAACAAAGCCATATCAATCAATACTTCTTGTTCAATTCCACTTACCTGAACCGCTGTACCCGCATTTCTTACCATCGCCAACGGAGCCGCTCCTAAGGCAGGAATTGCCGTACATTCAAAAGCATAATCCGCTCCTCTTCCTTCGGTCATTTCTTTCACCTTTTCTGCAGCTTTCAACAAACCTTTATCATCTTTATCTGCTAACACTGCATGCGTAGCACCAAACTGAACCGCCATATCCAATCTGGTTTGATTGATATCTACAGCAATAATTTTTGACGCTTTGGAAACTTTTATTCCTTGAATTACATTCAAACCAACACCACCAGTTCCTAATACAACTGCAGAAGAACCTTCTTGTACCTGTGCTGTATTCACCGCTGAACCAAAACCAGTCATTACACCACAACTTACTATACTTGCAGCTGAAAAACTCATATCCTGTATCGGGTTTTTAACAACCGCAGATTCTTTTACCAAAGTATATTCCGAAAGAGTACCAATATTAAAAGAACGCTCAATCGGCGTTGCATTCAATTTTGTTCCTTCTATATGTGCATGTCCATCTGTGTAACCATTTCCTCCAGCAACTACAGGAGAATTATTTTCACAAATATGTTCGTTTTCATGTTCGCATTGAAAACAAGTTCCACAGGGTGTAGCCCAATTTAATATCACAGCATCTCCAACCTTTACAGATGTTACGGAATCACCAATTGCAGTAACTACTCCAGCTCCCTCATGCCCCATCACAATTGGTTTACCCCAATTTAAAGAATCATGATCTGTATGACATAGTCCTGCAGCTTTAACCGCTACCAAAACCTCATCACTTTTAGGATTTTGAATTTCAATATTTTCTATGCTAAAGCCTCCTTTTCCATTGGCAATAGCTGCTCTACAAGTAATGCTCATATTTATAGTTTCTTATTAGTTAATTGAATAATCAAAAATAAAGACAAGCCAGAAACAAAAAAGTACCTATTCTAGCACAATAGTATCCTATATTGACATATCAATTAAAATATAACTATTTTAACATCATAATTGAGTATTTTTGAAAAAAAACAGAACATGAAAGCCGAATTTGAAAAAATAGCTTCACCTGCTGATCACTCCTTTAACTCCTTTATTTTCAATAATAAAAGATTCAATGCTCCCTGGCATTTCCACCCAGAGTTTGAACTTACTTATATTGTAAAAGGAAAAGGAATTCGATATGTTGGAAACAGTATTCAAAAATTTGAAGAAGGCGATTTTGTTTTATTAGGGCAGGATATTCCACATTGCTGGAAAAATACAGATGATAATGTAGAACATGTTCAATCTATTATTTTTCAATGGGATGAGGAACTTCTGGGAAAAGATTGGATCGAAAAACAAGAGTTTTCTAATATTAAAAAATTATTTTCCAAATCCCGACAAGGAATAAAATTCTCACCTGAGACGGCATCTGAATTTTCTGCACAATTATTTGAATTATTGGCTCTAGATCCTTTTAAAAAAATACTTGGGTTTATTGAATTATTAGAAACGCTGAGTAAAGTAAAAGATTTTGAATTGTTGTCTTCTGCTAACTTTACCCCTATCCTTAACAGAAAAGCTAACAATCGAATTGAAGCAGTGTACCATTTTGTGCGTCATAATTACGACAAAAAAATTAAATTAAGTGATGTATCAAGTTTGGTTGCGATGACAGACGAAGCCTTCTGTCGATTTTTCAAAAAAACTTTTAACAAGTCCTTTTTCACTTTTGTGAATGAATATAGAATTAATCTCGCTTGCAAATCCTTAACAGAAACAAAAAAACAAGTAAGTCAGATTGCCTATGATTGTGGCTATGAAAGTCTTCCATTTTTCTACAAACAATTTCAAAAATTCATGAATTGCTCTCCTTTACATTTTAGAAAAAACCCACATGAATAGGTGTTATAAGACCAAACAAGAATGATTTTGTTCTGCTCTAAAACACATACGTTTCTCAAAGAGACAAGCTTACTATATAATTTTACCATCATTAAATAATTCAATTAAATAACTCTAGTATCACATGAAAAAAAGTTTTCTATTCTTAGCTCTCTTTATATTTATTGGGACGTCTATCAATTATGCCCAAAATTTAACCATACCTCCTAAAAGATATGTTGACTCCGTAAAAACTGAAAATACAGTTGTCAGAAAAAATGCAAAATTCCCACTGTCCGATCAAGAAAACACCGGTAATTGGAAAAAATCTAAGAGTGGTTCGGATGAATTCGACAAAAGAAATCTAAACACCACCAAATGGTACCCTAACAATCCTAAATGGAAAGGAAGAGCACCTACTTACTTTCATGGAAGTAATGTAAGTTTAGAAAAAAATGAATTAGTGATTCGAGTGAATCAACATGGAAAGGAAAAACTACCTGATACCTACACCCATTCTACCGGCTTTATTAAAAGCAAGCAAAAGTTTTTATATGGATATTTTGAGGCTGAGATTCAACTAATGGATGCTCCTTGGGTTTCTGGTTTTTGGATGACAAACGTAAGCAAAGATTGGTGGACAGAAATAGACATTTGCGAAAATGCGCCAGGAGTCGTTTACAATCGACATGATTTAAATTCGAATATTCATGTTTTTAGAGCTCCTGAAGACAAAGGAGATGTCAAGAAACACTTTTCAAGAACAAAAAAATATTATTTCCCAGAAGAACTGCAGAAAGACTATCATGTTTGGGGATTGGAATGGACTCCAGAGCATATTCGTTTCTATATAGATGGTATACTATTTAGAGAAGCAGAAAACACACATTGGCATCAACCCTTGGAAATCAACTTCAACTGTGAATCTAACAAATGGTTTGGAGCATTACCGGATGACAATCGTTTAGACGGAGAATTTCATGTAAAATACTTTAGAGTTTGGCAAAAGAAAAAATAAATCAATCGATATGAAAAATACAGTAGCACTAGTACTTCTTGCATTTATTTGCTTTTCAGCAAAAAGTCAAGAACTTCCGTATGGATTTCCAAATACGGATAGAACTAAAACAAGTTTAAACCAAGATTGGAAATTTCATTTAGGAGACCCAGAAGAAAAGTTTTACACAACAAAACTAGACGATTCCAAATGGGAATCCATAAGTGTACCTCATACCTTAAAACTAACTTCTTTAGCATTGGATGGGTTGCAAGACGAAAAAACACAATTGGTTTTTCATAGAACCGTAGGTTGGTATCGAAAGAACCTAACTATTGAAAATTCTGATAAAAAAGTTTTCTTAGAGTTTGAAGGAGCCCATCAAGTTACAGACTTATGGATCAATGGGGTTCATGTAGGACAAAATGCTGTAGGGGGATACACTCCTTTTCATTTTGATGTTACAGATTTTGTTACCAAAGGAAGTACAAATCAAATTACTTTGTTAGTGGACAATAGAAGAAATGAAATTGTTCCTCCAGATCCAGGACCATTTGACTATGTAAAATTTAGCGGACTTTACCGAGATGTTTATTTAGTTGAAACCAATCCTGTGCATGTTACTTTCAACTGGGAAACTTTGAATTCTGGTGTAAACATTACTACTCCAACTATTGATCCAGTCAACAAAAATGCAACAATCGATATCAAAACGGCTGTTAAAAACGAACAACAAGAAACTGCCACAGTAAAAATTAGAACGCGTATTATTGACAAGGAACATATTGTTGTTTTGAGTTTGGAAGAAACAAAAGAACTTTCACCTGGACAAGAATATCAGTTCAATCAAATTGGAAGTTTAGAAGATAATGTTCAGCTATGGGATACTGAAAACCCTTATTTATATAGGGTAAATTCTGTTATTGAAGTGGACGGAAAAGAGGTTGATTTTGTTGAGAATAAAATTGGACTAAGAAAATTTGAACAAGATCCAGTTAGAGGATTTTTATTGAATGGAAAACCTATTGAATTATTAGGAATGAACAGACATCAACAATACCCATATATTGGAGATGCCGTGCCAAACTCT
>NZ_JAQWGB010000021.1 GCF_029238425.1 Flavicella sp. | reverse complement strand
GAATCTCCTGCGTTTTATCCCAAAGATCAACTGACTGACAAGCCAGAACGCTTTTTTGTAAATGAGTGTATTAGAGAAAAAATATTAATGCATTACAAAAAAGAAATTCCTTATGCTGTAGAGATTGAGACAGAGGAATTTATTGAAGATGAAAAAATAATTAAAATTCGCGCGATCATTATGGTAGAGCGTGAAACACAAAAAGGAATTATTATTGGTCATAAAGGTGCCGCGTTGAAAAGAGTGGGGTCTGAGGCGAGAAAAGATTTAGAAAAGTTTTTTGACAAAAAAATATTCTTGGACTTATATGTAAAGGTGAATAAGAATTGGAGAAATGATTCTCGTCAGTTAAAACGTTTCGGATATAAAGAATAGTAGTAGAGCGTATTTTATTCCTCTAAAACTTTCATCATAAAATTATGCAGGTCCTCCATTTGGGAGTGACCTGTTTTTTTTCCTAGTTGACCTAAAAAGTACATCACAAACCAAAATATAGGTAGGACAATAAGGATCCAAATACTTAAGGTGATATCTTCTTTCAAAGTCCATTTGGTATAAGCATATATGAGTACGCTGATAAATGTAAAAGCAACTGTAGAATGTAAAAAGATGAATAAGGTCCATACTTGGGGTTTTGGGCCAAACAAACCTTTCGCAATCGAGTTTTCTGTGTCCATGGCTTCAATTTCTAAATGTAGCTGTGGCGACCAAAAATGGTTTTCTTCTGGTGAAACATCAATTACCACATGACCCTCTACTATTTTTCCTTTTAGAGAACAATCAGCTCGTTTGAATTCTTCCTCAAAACGATTCAATAGATATGTTTTGCTTTTTGCAAGTTCAATTCTAAATCTCGGTCTTAAAAAAATGGGGCTGTTGGTTTCTTCTTTCATAATCTGTTTTGAAAGACAGTAAGATACAAGTTTTTAAAGAAAAAACAATGATTAGGAGAAGGTTAGATAAAAGGATGCCTTCTATTAAAAACAAAAAGAGCTGCCCTATTAGGCAGCTCTTTTAATAAAATGTTATTTGCTTATTTTGAATAAATATTCAAAGTTGCATCATCTGGAAATTCGTTAGAAACAATTAATAATGTTTTTCCATTAGGACTGTCTTCTGCATTTACGATTAACAATCCTTCTGGTGAAGTATTGTTCAATCTTTGAATAAAAATTGGGTTAAAAATATCTGTAATATTGTAAACCAAAACATCTCCACTTCTTTCTAAACCAATCACAGCATAGGTATGACCATCTTGTGTAAAAGTAGTTACCGCTTCTGGCTCAGTTCCTTTATCGTCCGATCTTCCTTCAGGGTAAGAACCAAAAAGGTTAAAGGTTCTTAAAGTCAGTTCATTTCCTGAATCGTACATTAATTCACCAGAAGTGTTCCAGATAGAGAACGAACGTGCTCCATAACCGTAAATTTGATCGATGTCAGTATCACCATCAGTATCTCCGTTTGCAGTGGTAACTTTTAAACGTCCAAGGTTTTCTTCTTTTTGTAATTCAACAGCATCAGGATATGCAGTAGGGTCAAGTGTTAAGTCATCACCTCTTACTTCTTCAGAATAACCATCATAATCTCTTGCATCACCTTCGTTTGCAGTAATGATATACCCTGCTCCATTTGATTCAAAATAATCGATAGCATCTGGTTGATAAAAGCTTTTTACTGGCCACTCTTGAAAATTTCCAATTTTTCCATCTTTATCACTTAAGTCGAAATAATAATCAGAATAATCTTTAAATCCAAAAGGATAAATATCTGTTATTGTAGCAGTAGCAATATCAAATTTAGCCAATCCGTTGTTTTCTTGTAAAGCAATGAATGCTGTTTGTGAATCATCAGAAACTGTAATGTATTCAGGCTCTACATCCATACTTAAATCAGCTCCAGGACCAAAAACTCTAAATCCTTCCGCTTCTAGTGCAGCTTCTTGAGAGTTAAAGCTATCAAAATAGATCGTTTGAGCTGTTTTAGCAGCAACATCAATTAAAGTGATAGAACCTTTAGGGTCTATGGTGTAATCGTCGTTTGGTTCTCCTTCGTTTGCAGATAAAATATATGTACCATCTGGTGTAAAAGTAACCATATCAGGCAAAGCCCCTGCATCAATTTGTGCATATGGAGTTGTTAAGTTTGATGTTTCAAAAATCACCACTTTTCCATTATCAGTAGCAGTAACAGCCTCTACTGCAATTGCTAAATATCCATTTTTTACAGCAACACTATTTACATTTCCTCCAAAAGCAGTTACATCAATTGCTGATCCAATTACTGGGTTGTCAATGTCTGTAATGTCTACTACTTCAACTTCTTTAGCCTCTGCATTGGTAGAGAAAATAGTTTTGGTATTTGCGTCATATGCAGAAATTTCAGGAACTCCATCACCGAATGACACCTTGTTTGCGGTAAAAAATAACTTTGTTTGAAGGTCTTCACCGTCAACACCATTAGCACCATCTATTCCATTAAGTCCAGCGATACCATCGTTTCCGTTTAAACCGTTTATTGCGTCTTCACTGCAAGAAGTTAAAAAAGTCATTGCGCTTAAAATAGCAATACTTGTTTTTGTGAATTTTGATAGATTTTTCATTTTAGATTGTAGATTGTTAATAAAAGTTTGTCACAAAAGAAAGGAGTACATGTGGATAGAAAGTTATAGACTTGCTATGTTATGGTAAACTAAAATGGTTTTTTGTTAAATAATCGTATCGTTAATGTTAGGGTGTTTATCAAATTGTTAATGGAGACGTTGAATGAAATCTTTTTGTAGTTTAATTATTAAATAAATAAGCGTAATTTTGCAAAAAATTAAAACACAATGAATACTATTGTAGCCATCGTAGGTAGACCTAATGTAGGGAAATCGACATTATTTAATAGACTTGTTCAACGTAGAGAAGCGATTGTTGATTCTGTGAGTGGAGTAACACGTGATAGACACTATGGAAAAAGTGATTGGAATGGGAAAGAGTTTTCTTTAATTGATACCGGAGGTTATATTGTAGGATCTGATGATGTGTTTGAAGGCGAGATTCGCAAACAGGTGCAATTGGCATTGGAAGAATGTGATATTACTATTT
Source organism: Flavicella sp. (assembly GCF_029238425.1). Classification (GTDB taxonomy): domain Bacteria; phylum Bacteroidota; class Bacteroidia; order Flavobacteriales; family Flavobacteriaceae; genus Flavicella. Next base: position 4,961 of record NZ_JAQWGB010000021.1, on the reverse strand, counting down.
TTGTAGTAGATGTAACTGAGGGAATAACTCCTTCAGATGAAGCCGTTGCAAAACTATTGCGTAAATCAAAAAAACCAGTTTTTCTAGCTGTCAATAAGGTAGATAATTCAATGCGTGAAAATGATGCCTTTGAATTCTATAATTTAGGATTGGGAGATTTGTATACTTTTTCTGCAATTAATGGTTCTGGAACGGGAGATTTGCTAGACGCTTTAGTAAAAGATATGCCTGAGCCAGAAGAGTTTGTTGAAGATGATTCTGAAGATAAAGAAGAGCTGCCTCGTTTTGCAGTTGTGGGTAGACCTAATGCTGGGAAATCCTCTTTTATCAATGCTTTGATTGGAAAAGATAGAAATATTGTAACCGATGTTGCAGGTACAACTCGTGATGCTATTGATACTGAGTATACAAGATTTGGATTTAAATTTAATTTGGTGGATACTGCTGGAATTAGAAAAAAGTCAAAAGTATCTGAGGATCTTGAATTTTATTCTGTAATGCGTGCGGTAAGAGCTATTGAGCATTGTGATGTTGCTATTTTAATGATTGATGCAACACGTGGATTTGAAGCACAAGACCAAAATATTTTTTGGTTGGCAGAGAAAAACAGAAAAGGAATTGTCATTCTTGTGAATAAATGGGATTTGGTGGATAAGGAAACCAATACCATGAAAGAATTTGAAGCTTATGTAAGAAGAGAGATTGCTCCTTTTACAGATGTGCCAATTATTTTTACTTCTACAGTTACAAAGCAACGTTTGTTAAAAGCTATTGAAACAGCAGTGGAGGTTTTTGAGAATAAAAAACGTAGAATCCCAACAAGTAAATTGAATGAAACGATGTTGGAGATTATTGCTCAGTATACACCTCCTGCAGTAAAAGGAAAATTTGTGAAAATTAAATACTGTATGCAACTTCCAACGCATACTCCTCAGTTTGCATTTTTTGCCAATTTACCTCAGTATGTTAGAGAACCTTACAGAAGGTATTTAGAAAATAAACTTCGTGAGATATATGATTTTAAAGGAGTTCCTATTACCATATATTTTAGACAGAAATAAAAAAAAATCCGCTTGTTACAAGCGGATTTTTTTGTTTTACATCCAAAATCCAATGACTCTTTCAAGCATCCAAAAGGAGGCAATACTTCCAATAGCATATGGGATAACTTTTTGAGTTTTTTTGAAGTTTAAGTTTGTTTTTTTAAACAACCCTATCATCAACAAAATAAAGGTTACAAAAATAATCTGTCCTAATTCTACACCCATATTAAAAAATGCAAGTGCAAATGGAATGGCTTGTTGCGGTAGGCCAATATCTTCCAGTGCTCCAGCAAATCCAAAGCCATGTAGTAAACCGAAAATAAAGGCTACCAACCATGGTTTTTTACTTGTAAGACTTTCGTTGCCATTTTGTACTTTAAGAATTTCAGCGGCAAGAAAAACAATACTTAGGGCAATTACAGCTTCCACAGGTGCTGAAGGAAAAGAGGCAATTCCTAAAGTAGCTAAGCTTAAAGTAATGCTATGTGCTAATGTAAAAGAGGTTATAGTTTTGAGTAATTTTAATTTTCCTGTTGCCAGAATAAGAAGAGAGAGCACAAATAACAGGTGGTCAAAACCAATTAGTATATGTTCTATTCCTAAAACAGTATAAAGCTTTATAACATCCAAGGTGGTTGATGCTTTTGGAATCAAAACGTTATCTTTATCAGGCTTTAGCATAAAGGTCATTTGTTCTCCGTTTTTATAATCAATCCTTAATAAAACATCAATTAAAGTTTTTTGTAGTCCTTCAATGCTTATTGTTTTTCCAGACAACCCCTTTTCTACCTTAAGTTTAAAGTTAAAGTTTGCAAAACCATCTGCAAATCTTGGAGGTCCTTGTTGCAGTAATTCGGTGTCTGAAGGGAAAACAACTTTAAGTTTTGGAATGGAAGTTCCTCGGCTTGGTATCTTAAAATAGACATCAAAACTATTGTCTATAGTTTCTGTAAGCTGAAGGTAGGCTGGCCTAACCTCATGTGCTTTTAGGCTCAAGGTAAAAACTAAAAATAAAAAAAGGATAGCTTTTTTCAATCTTCAATAATTTTAGTTTTCATTTTAGATACAAATGCTTCTGAAAATTTAGGATTATCAATAGCAAAGGTTATTGAATATTTTTTTTGAAACTCTTTCAAGATACTTGCTTTTACCTGATTCTGTTTTTGGTATAAATAATCACTGGTCACTTTTTCTTTTACAGATTCAAAAGAGGCTGTTTTTTTAGTTTCCATAGTTTCGATAAAAACTAAGTGTGTACCAAAACCTGAGTCAATTGGGCCTAACCATTGTTGTGTTTTTAAATCTTTTAACTGTGCTGTAAACTCTGATCCCATTTGTCGTGATATATGGAATTCAGTAGTTTTGTTAAAGTGCTGTGGAAGTGCGATTGGATCTCCCATAGTTAAAGCCTCTTTTAATGATGTTTTGTTAAGGGTAGAAAGCAGTTGAGTGGCTTCTTTTTTCCATTCTTTCCTCTTGTCTGGGCTAAAAAACATCTGATAAAAGCTATAGGTTGCATCAGTAGGGTATTTTTCTAAGTTCTCATTGAAAAACTCTTTAAGTTCTTCCTCTGAGGGTTGGATTGCTGTTGAAATATCTTTTGTAAGAGATTTCATTTTCTGAGATAGTCTTCTTTTGATGATCTCATCATTGGAATCCAATTTCATTTTTAAAGCCTCTTTATAGAAAACTTCATCTTCTATCTTCGCGGTTACGATTGATATCAATTCATCTTCGGTAGGCGTTCTGCTCCATTGCATTTCAAATTTAGAAATAATTTCTTCCAAATCTTGTGTGTCAATAATAATGGCATCTTTGTTTTCTGAGTTATGCCCTGTATAGCTATAAAGCAAAAAGAAAACTGCTCCAATCAAAATAAAATGGAGCAGTGGTTCTTGAATTATTTTTTTCATAATATTAGTTTGGCGAATACCAAATAGGAGAGGTGTATCCTCTTTGTGTCATTGTTAATGGAACTTCTTTTGACAGTTCAGCACCGTATCTAATTTTATCATATAAAGTCCATCTTGGAGTTGGAATCTCTATGACACGAACATAGTAAAATGCCTCTAATGTTGGGTCAAATTCTGGGTCTATCCATACTTTAGATAATTCAGTTGCTCCAATCGAGTTGTCCCAACTTGCATCTTTCAAGTTCACGCTGTTTCCAACGGAAGGGACTTTACCGTTTTTATTCTTCTTTCTGTCTCCGCTCCAAGCAACATCAAATACTTTTTCGTGCACAGATCCGTCTGCGTCCATCCATCCTTTTACTACTTGAACACGATCTAAGCTACCATATTCTGGATCCATCAATGCATTGATTAAAAAACTCGGTTTTTTGTTAAGACCGTTTTTAATGTCACCACCCATAGGAACTCCTTTGGTATATCCTGTTTTTACCCAGTCACCTTTTAGGTCTTCGTTTGTATAATCCCATCCACCAAAGAAGCGAATTTGCATTCGAGAACCTGTTGTTCCATAAGTTTCTTTACGTTTCATGGCGTCCCAAATAGATGCTCTTGTGTTTTCTTTAGCCCATACAGCAGCATAACCGGAAGCCACGGTTTGCCAGGTCATAATACTTGCTTTTTCTGATGTGATAAAAGGGTGGTGCCATCTTTCTTTAGACGGCTCTACATTTGATGCTTTTCCAAAGAAATTATCTTGATCAGCTGTAGCCAAAGTAGTGTGTGAATCGGTACTTCCAATAAAACCAAATTTGTATGGGTTTGTACCTAGTTTTACTTTTAATTTTAAACCAGTTTTTAAGGCTTCTCTAGCATATTCACCTTTTAACATATCATTTGTTTTTGCAACTGATAAGTCTAAATTTCCGAATGCCCAATTTTCAAAATCTGCAAATTCATCATTTGGCGAGAGGAATGGATGTGCCTCTCCATCACCTTTGATTTGAGTAATTTCATACAATGGTTCCCATTGAATTCTGCGATCTACATATGTTTTGTCAAAATCTCTACCATCAACAGCCGTTTCCATAAACATGATACCATTACTTAAGTTGCCATTATGTGGAATTGCTAAAACTTGACCATTGGTGTTTTTTTCATATTGCTCTAGGTTCGTCCATAAATCTTCTGGATCTGAGCTTTGCGTATTTGTGTATGGAATATGTCCTCTTGTCTTAGCTTCATTGTCTCTATAGATAACAACTCTATGAAGGTTGTTTCCGGCAATTAATGAAGTCCATTCATAACCTATGAATGCTGTAAATTTACCAGGTTCATTATATTTTTCAGCAGCATCAACAGTCATGTCCCAAACTGATCTCATTAAAGTTGGATCAATAGGGTTCATTTCCATAGTTCCTTGTGAAAAATTCTTTATTAGGTCGATTGCGGCTTCTCCTCCTTTGCCCTCCTCTATTAATTTACTCCATTTTTTACCTTGTGGGTACTTCATGATCCACTCATCTTTATTAAATAAAGCTTGGAAAATGCCCATACCATCAGAATGATCCGCAACAACCAAGAAATCCAATGGTCTTGAAAGTTTTGCTGTAAGACCTGAAGAAGAAGTGACAGCATCTCCTTTTGCGAATTTGTACGCTTCATCTAAACCGATTCTGTTTCCAAAGGCACCGGCATCCATTGATAATTCTGTATGCAAGTGTGTGTCTCCAAAATATACGTTTGTGGCATATCCTTCGTCAGAAGCAGAGATTTCATCATGTGTGTTTGAATGGATGATGTTCTGTTCTGATTTTTTTTCAGTTTTACAAGAAATCAAAACCGCAACAGAGATTGAGAATAATAGTAAATTTTTCATAGTAAAGTTAGCTAGGTGAGAAATAAAGATACTGAATAATTGATAAATGATTTTATCGCCTAAGACTCAGATATCATATGAACGTCTCTTTGAGGGAAAGGGATACTTATGTTTGCTTTGTCTAATGCT